>JALVLX010000124.1 GCA_027032855.1 Flavobacteriales bacterium
ATAACATGGTCGGTAACATCATTTTGAGTTCCTGCCTGCGACTTCCCGGCAATAACGCAATAACAGGGCGGTTATCGAGTTGAAATTTATCAAAAAACTCGTTGCGACTCAACCCCTTATGATTTTGCACGGCATCAACTACCGGATTGCCGACATATTCGGCGCTGACTTGGTGCTTGTTGTAAAAAGCTATTTCAAAAGGCAAGATTACCAGCAGCTTGTCAATATACTTCTTTATTTTTTTAACCCGTCCTTCTTTCCACGCCCACAATTTCGGTGAAATATAATACACGGTTTTAAAGCCTTTCTTCTTGACAAAACCGGCAATTTTCAGATTAAATCCGGGGTAATCCACCAAAATGACCACATCGGGATTGTAATCTACAATTGCCTTCTTGGTTTGTTGCAAATTGCGATAAATGGTACGGATGTTTTTAATCACATCTACCACGCCCATAAATGCCATTTGGTTATAATGAATCAAAGGCGGACGTTTGGTAACTTTATGCATTAAGTCGCCTCCCAGATATTGAAATTCCGCTTCTTGGTCTTGTGCCTTAATAGCTTTCATTAAATTAGCGGCGTGTAAATCGCCCGATGCTTCTCCTGCTATGATGAAATATTTCATTTTTTGTTGGTTATCCGGTTATTTGATGATGTTGGTTATTTGGTACCGGCGCTTTCCACTTTACCGCTTTCCACTCGGTACTAACATTAACTCCTACTCAATAATCAAACTATCATACTTAGGATGTTTAACGGCATAATGCAAAATCAATTCTTTTTTCTTGCCGGGCGCCAGATGCAAATGCCAAATAACTTCACCGGTTTCGGTATTCATTTTACCACCGGATAAATCTTTGACTTCTACTTCTACATCACTACGGTCGGATACGGGTACTTGATCGTGTACTTCAATATTTACGGCTTGATTTTTATTGTTCTTGATAATGATACGCCATTTGCGGGTATCGGTACGCTTGCTTCCCAAGAATTTCCTGCCTGTAAATTTCTTATCGAGTTTACGTTCTATGTGAATACCCTTATCAACACCCAGTGAAACTTGCAATGTATCTTTGGCAAATCCGGTATCTAACAAAGTTTTGCCAACCGAAGTGCCGTCAATAAAAACATTGGCTTCTCCTGAAAGCAAATTATATTGTTCCCAATTTTTGATATGAGCGGTTAAAAAAGCATTTGTATCAATCTTTGGTACTGTAATGTATTCGTAATCAGTGGGAATGTCGTAATTGATAATAGGCACTTGTTTTACCTGATTATTAGAAGGCACCGTATAAGGCCGTTTGATATCAAAATAAACACTGGTTTGTTTTTCAATACGGTCTAAAGGTATAGGTTTATTCTTTTCAGCTTTCTTTCTGCCTTTGATTTTTACGCCTGCAGCTTTTCCCGAAAGCGCATTTGAAACACGAGGCGAATAACCCATGTCTTCATCGTAGTCGTCACTTTCTTGAATACCCATTGCAGAAACGACAACTTCTTGTAGCGCTTCTCTACTTTCTTCCATTTTTACATTAATTACGGGGCTATTTACCGGTATTTCCACTGTTTGAAAACCTAAATAGCTAAAAACCAAAGTGTTTGATGAACCGTCGGGAAGCATAATTTGATATTTACCGTCAAAATCCGTACTTGCTCCGATGGAAGTCCCCTTAACTGTAATATTCACACCGGGTAAAGGATCGCCGATTCCGGCTTGGGTTACGGTACCGGTTACTTTTTTAAAGTGATTGCCATAAACCGGTGGCGCGGTATTGTAGCCCAAACGGTAGGGTATCAAATGTGGAATTTCATTGGATTGTGTCGGGTTGCTTGATGAAAAACTCAGCATTACTTTATTCCAATCTTTCTGTGTAGCTTGTTTGACATTGGCTTTGTAAGTTACGTGTAGTGGCTCGTTGATATTTTTTAAGCGAATGTCATAAGTCGGATACCAATTAGCATGTGAAACATTGTAAACCAGTTTGAATTTTGAAGAAAAAGTTTTTTCTGCCGAGACTTTTACCACAATTTCACCTGAAGGATAGATTTTGGTATCGGAAATCTTTTTGATTTGATTGAGCAATACCGCTTTTTGATCTTGTAGCTTTTTGATGTCTTTTTGGTGTTTAAGTTTCTTAAATTTCAATTCTGACATTTTGATAGCATAATAATCTGCCATCGATTTTAATACCTGTGCCGTCAATACTTGATTTTTGCCACCTATATTTTTGTTGCGTTGCAGCAAATCTATTTCTTCATCGATTATTTCCAAGCGGGTCTTGGCTTCTGAAATTTGATCATTTAGTGCAAAGTATTTGTTCTCTAAAGTCACCAAAGCCGCCGGACGGGTGTTTTTATCCTTGTAATTTTGTTCGTGTTTGACCGATAAAATCATCAAAGGACCAGTTGCACTTACCTGAATACTTTTAGGGTTGATAAACGGGGACATTCCGGTAAAGCGTAAAGTTGTTTCGCCTTTTGAAACTGTGATATTTTTGAAGCGGGTAACTTGTGCGTTATTCAAAAAGACCGTAACATTTTTGATTTGGCTACTTATCTTTTTTTCGGTGTTTTGTTGTGCAAAACTTTGGTGTAACCAAAACATTGCAAAAAGAAGTATTCCTAATTTTTTCATAACAGATGAAGTTTTTTCATATTTAATAAATATAAGTTTTTTTTAGACATCTTAACCATGTGTCTTTGCATTCACAACGCCTTTTGCAATACAATCCGGAAAGTCGTACCTTCATTTAAAACGGATTTTTTGACATAAATCTTACCCTTATGATATTGCTCAATGATACGTTTGCTCAATGACAACCCGAGACCCCAACCGCGTTTTTTGGTGGTGTAACCGGGTTGAAAAATCTGTTTAAACTTTGAAGCGGGAATACCTTTGCCCGTATCGCTGATATCTATAAACACTTGCTGATCATTATCACTGATTTCAATTGTGATGTCTCCTTTTCCTTCCATGGCATCAATGGCATTTTTAACCATATTTTCTATGACCCACGAATACAACTGTTCATTGAGAAGCGCTTGCAGTTTTTCGGGTGTTTTTAAGGAAATTTTGACCAATCTCGATGTGCGACTTTTGATATAATGAACGGTATGCTTGGTAATTTCAACCACGTCTAGTGGTTCGAGTTTCGGGACAGACCCGATTTTTGAGAAGCGTTGCGAAATAACATTGAGCCGTTGGACGTCTTTTTCAATTTCTTCTACGGGAATATCCGGATTGTTTTCGGATTTCAAGATTTCAATCCAGCCCATTAGAGAGCTTAAAGGCGTGCCTATTTGATGTGCGGTTTCCTTAGCCAGTCCCGACCACAAACGGTTTTCATCGGAAATTTTACCCGTGTGATAATACATATAAACGATAGCGGCAAACAGCAAAAAAATAGCTACTAAAATAACCGGATAATATGTCAGTTTGCTCAATAAAGATGAATCGCCGTAATACAAAATCTGGTAGTCATCATCGCCTAAGTCTAACTTAAAATGCTTATCGGTTTGTTTAAATTCCGCCAGTTTTTTTTGAATAAATTTAGGGTTGTCTTTTGATAAATTTCTATGAAAAACAACTTTTTTGTTTTTATCTACAATTATAACCGGTATGGTGTGGTTTTTTTCTAAAATAGATGATGATAAATTAAGCAATGCCGGATTGTCGTCATTTACATCTAACAATTTTTGATAAGCCGAGGCCAATATTTCCATTTTAGCACGTTCTTCTTGCTTGAATTCTTGCAAAAAACGGTTGGTCTCTAACAATGTTATAGCTAGAGCCAGTAGGGTAGTGCTAATGAAAATCAGCCGTTTATGTTTCGAAAGATGTTGCCTCATTCCGGTTATTCAACAGTTACCGACTTGGCCAAATTGCGAGGTTGGTCAACGTTGCAGCCACGGTAAACAGCAATATAATATGATAATAACTGTAAGGGTATAGTTGCCAATAAAGGCGTAAAGGCCTCTACGGTTTCCGGAATTTCAATCACGTGGTCTGCAAGGTTTTTAACTTGTTCATCTCCTTCTGTAACTATAGCGATAATTTTACCTTTTCGTGACTTGATTTCCTGAATATTACTGACAACTTTTTCATACTGACCTTTTTTGGTTGCAATGACAAAAACAGGCATATTCTCATCAATCAGTGCGATAGGACCGTGTTTCATTTCAGCAGCAGGATAACCTTCTGCGTGGATATATGAAATTTCTTTCAATTTGAGTGCACCTTCCAAAGCTACGGGAAAGTTAAAACCACGTCCGAGATACAAAGCATTGGTCGCATCTTTATAATGATTAGCCACTTGCTGGATATACAAATCGGTTTGTAAGGTTTTCTCAATTTTTTCGGGAATGTGTGCCAATTCAGACAGATACATATTGTATTCAGCTATAGATAAAGTTCCTTTTTCTTTGGCGAGTTTGAGTGCCATCATAGCCATAACCAACACTTGTGTTGTAAAGGCTTTGGTTGAAGCAACGCCTATTTCGGGTCCGGCGTGTGTGTATGTACCGGAATCGGATTCGCGAGGTATAGACGACCCTACAACATTACAAATGGCATAAACAAAAGCCTTGTGTTGTTTGGCTAATTTGATAGCTGCTAAAGTATCAGCTGTTTCGCCCGATTGGGATACGGGAATGACGATATCATTTTCTTTGATGATCGGGTTGCGGTAACGGAATTCCGAGCTGTATTCAACTTCCACGGGAATACGAGCCAATTCTTCAAAAAGATATTCTCCGACCAATCCGGCATGCCAGGATGTTCCGGCACCAATCATGATGAGGCGGTCGGCATTTAAAAATTTGTGCAGATAATTGTCAATACCTGATAATTTGATTAAGTTTTGTTCCGGCAAAACCCGTCCACGCATTGTGTCACGAATTACGTTGGGTTGTTCGTAAATTTCTTTCAACATAAAATGTTCGTAACCGCCTTTTTCAATTTGGTCCAAACTCAGTTTCAATTCTTGAATATAAGGCACGATTTTGCTATCGTCTTTAATATTTCTGATATCCGGTTCTTTACCTTTTTTGATAATAGCCATTTGCTCGTCTTCCAGATAGAGTGCATTCTTGGTAAATTCGATAAACGGAGTTGCGTCGGATGCGATAAAATATTCATCATCCCCGATACCTATTGCTAGAGGACTTCCTAGACGAGCCATGACAATTTCATCCGGTTTTTGTCGATTAAAAACAACGATAGCATAAGCGCCAACAACTTCATTTAGAGCAATTTGAACAGCTTTACCTAAACCAACACCTTCTTTTTTCATCACGTCTTCAATCAGATTGACCAAGACTTCTGTATCAGTTTCACTCTTAAAGGTATAGCCACGACTCAGTAAAGTTTGTTTGATTGGTTCATAATTTTCAATAATACCGTTGTGGACAATGACCAAGTTTCCGGAATTAGACAAGTGTGGGTGTGCGTTGGTATTATTGGGTTCGCCATGTGTTGCCCAACGGGTGTGCCCCAAACCGATTAGCCCTTTTTTGTCTTCATTATTAGTAAAAAGTTGTTCCAAATCAGCAACTTTTCCTTTGGTTTTTTTGTGAATTAGTTCTTGGTCAAATAACGCTAATCCGGCACTGTCATAACCACGATATTCCAAGCGTTTTAATCCGTTGATAATAATAGGGAAGGCATCTCTTTGCCCAATATACCCGACGATTCCACACATAGTTTTTTAGTATTTTGTATGATGAATATTTTAGTGTTTTGTTTGTTTATTTTTCCTAATTTTTCAGCACTAAACAGATATTTTGTAATGCAAAAATAGTGCCAATTTTTAGAAGCCTACTAGTTTTCAAAATCTGCTAGGTCTTGTAGATTTCCTAACCCTTTTGCAATGCTCCGTCGGGGGTATCCTGCCCCCGACGGTCAGATATGACAGGTTTTTTGAAACCAAACAGGTCTAAGCAAAATCTTTTAAAAATTCATACATTAAGCGTACACCAAATCCGGTACCGCCTTTACCTTTATAATCTTGTGCACTTTCAAGAAAAGCGGGGCCGGCAATGTCGATATGAATATACGGATGTTTGGCAAAATGTTCTAAAAATTTTCCGGCTGTAATCATTCCGGCATTACCGCTACCGATGTTTTTCATATCTGCTATATCCGATTTCATTTCGTCTTTCCATTCGTCCCAGAAAGGAAATTCTACCAAGCGTTCGTAAACTTTCTTACCGGATTTTTGTAAATTTTTGATATATTTTTTAGGAGCATTCCCCATGACAATAGCGGCTTTATCACCGATAGCTCTTACGGCGGCTCCTGTTAAGGTAGCGGCATCAATAATTACTTCGGGTTTGTATTGGTTGGCATAAGCAATGGCATCGGCAAGTATCATTCTACCCTCTGCATCAGTGTTGAGTACTTCTACTGTAGTGCCGTCATACATTTCAATGACGTCGCCGGGTGCATAAGCATTTTTACCCGGACGGTTGTCGGTTGCGGGAATGAGCGCAATGACCCAAATAGGTAATTTATTCTTAGAAACAGCGTCCAAAGTACCTGCCATCATAGCGGCTCCGGCCATATCGCTTTTCATCAAATCCATAGAGTGGGAAGTAGGTTTTAAACTTAAGCCTCCGGTGTCATAAACAATTCCTTTACCGACCAAAACAACCGGTTTTTTGTTCTTGGCATTTTTGGGTTTCCATTCCATGATGGTAAATGTAGGTGGTATAACCGAGCCTTTGTTGACGGCCAATAAACCACCCATTCTCAAGTTTTCAATATCTTTTTTGTGTAAAACTTTGACTTTTAAACCGTCGTTTTGAGTTTTCTTGTGTAGTTCCATTGCTAAGCGTTCGGCATCAAGGTATGAAACCGGTTCATTGACCAATGTACGTGCCCACAAGACTGCTTCAATCACGTTTTTGAGCTCATCTACTTTCTTTTGGCTGATGCCTTTGACTTTGACCGTATTGAGTTTGTTTTTCTTTTTATCTTTGTCAGAAAAATATTTTAAGAATTGATAATCAGACAGGTATAAACCTTCCAGAAAAGCTTCCAAATCATTGTCCTTTTCACCTACAACAAACACTTCGGTTTCTTTGTCTTTTAATTCGCTATGAATTTTATGTGCAAATTTTCTGATTTTTTCCAAATCCGCGCCTTTGGTTTTGACCACAAACATATTGTGTTTAGGCGTTTTTATGGATTGGATATCTTCTTTGCCGAAACTTTCTTTCGTAAAAGGTACGACTTTTTCACAAGGCAAATATTTAATATCGGATTTTTTTTCAGCCAATACAATGACGTTTTTGGCAGCTTCCGGTAATTTTTTAATGACTTTTATTTTCATGGAGTTTTGATTTTTATAAGTTATTAAGTTGTTTCAAATTTAATATTGATAAAAAATTATTTGCTTTTATTTCTCATTTTTAAATAATCTAAGGGCGTTATCACAGCTATCTGTGAGTGTTTGTAATCTTTGACATTTCTTGTAATTATCGCCTCTATTCCACTAATTGTTAAGGCTGATGAATATTGTACGGAATCTTCAAAATCTTTAAAATTATTATTTATAGCTTGAAGAATTTCTTTTTTAGTTGTTCCGACAATTTCCATCATATTGATTAATTCTTCAATAACTTCCAAGGCTTTTTTGTGTCCCAGGTATTTTCTTACAATGTAATAAATGTTGTTGATACTGACAGCAGATAAATATAATTTGATTTTACCGCGTTCGTTCAATTCAAATAACTCACTTGCCGAATTGGCAAAGGGTTCTCTGTCTGTAAAGAAATCAATGACCACGTCGGAATCAATAAATAGTTTAGGCGTCATACTTTTTCGATAATTCTTCTGTTAATACTTCCTTATAATCAATTTTGTCATCTGTTTTGATAATTCCTCTTAATTTTTGCACTCTTGGTGAAAGTTTTTCCGGCGTTATTTGTCGCCTGTCAGTTGTAATCAATTTTAAATAATTTTCAATCAAACCGGAAAGACTTTGCCCCTTTTCTTTGGCATATTTCTTTGCGACTTCGATTATTTCCTTTTCAATTGTCAATGTCAGTTTTGTATTCATACAACTGTTTTTTTGCAAAAATACGTATTAATTTCGAAATTTACAATACGTGTAAAATGGCTTTTTTTGGGGGATGGGATTTGTTTTATTATCCTACAATCATGTCACCCCTACGGGGTTCAGCGGTATTTTTTATTGTTTCATCTACAATCATGTCACCCCTACGGGGTTCAGAAGTGATCTACGAAGCACTAAAAAATCATCATTTCATCAATTTTTAGTCAAAAAGACAAAATAATACATATAAACTATGTACAGAACAAGATAAATACTTCCTTTTACCCAGCTGATTTTGTGTCGTTTAGGCAAGATAGCCAGCGGGATAATCAAAGCGGAAATAGCCATCATCCACAAAATATCGAGATTGACGAGTTTCAGATTTGTGACTTGAATGGGTTTAATCATGGCGGTAATCCCCAAAACCGAGCCGATATTAAAAATATTAGACCCTACCAGGTTACCGAATGATAAATCTTTTTCTTTTTTGAGAGCGGAAATAATAGATGCGGCCAGTTCAGGAATACTGGTCCCGACAGCTACAATACTGACTCCGATGATACGTTCGCTGACGCCTACTTGACGGGCCAATTCTTTGGCACCATCTACTAAAAATTCTGAGCCTGCCCAAAGCGCTACGCCACCAATTACCAGCCAAAACAAAATTTTGACCATACTGGCAACGGCTGTACTTTCGTCTATTTCTTCCAGGTCATCCAGATTGATTTCACCGCCTTGTGAAGCGTAATGGATTAATATGTAAATAAATATGACGAGTAGGACAAATAAAATAAGCCCTTCGGTAAAGCTTAAAACCAAATCGTTTTTCAAGAAGTAATAAAGCAATCCGGAGAGCAAAAGCATTACCGGAATATTAAATTTGTACGAGACTTTCTTGATAAAAATAGGGGTTAAAAGTGCTGTTGCACCCAGTACCAAAGCAATATTAGCTATGTTTGACCCGACAACATTGCCTAGTGCCAATTCAGGCGAGCCGTTAAATGCGGCTTGCATACTGACCAATAATTCAGGTAAGGAAGTTGCAAATGATACGACCGTCATCCCAATCACAATACGTGATAATTTGAATTTTAAAGATAATCCGACCGATGCCCGCACCAAATATTCGCCACCTGCAACCAGCAAAACCAAGCCTAAAATGATATAAAATATCGACATATTTTAAATTTTGTCAAAAATACAAATTTATTTTTTTTTCTTTTTCTTGGACTTTTTCTCGGTTTTTTGAACTTCTAACAGTTTTTTATAACGGCGTTCGCGGTACCACCACATAAAAGGGCCTAAAATGGTCACTCCTATCAGCAATGAAAAAATGCCGTAAACGATGTCTTTTTGTGTAAAGTTCCAGTTCCAAGCAAAAACTTTGGAGAACACAATCACGAAAATACCGTAGGTGATGCCGGTTATCAATGAGAATTTTACGGCGCCTTGTTGCCGGTTTTTCTCCCAGTATTCTAAAAATCTTTTGTCTGTATCTTTCATTATGGTTGGTTATTTGATGATTTGGTTATTTGGTTAATTGATGAATTGATGATTTATTTCGGTTCATAGATAATTTTGCGTGTTGATTTTAGCTTTGTGTTTCAGACTAAATTTGTGCTTTTAATTTGAAGAACTGATGATTTTTTTACTTCATAGAATGTTTAATTATTTGATGACTACTCATTACTTCATACCCAATTCCTGCATATAATTTGAGGAATTGATGATTTGTTGTTCGATGTCATTTCGAACGTAGTGAGAAATCTATCAGATTGAGATTTCTCCCCGACGAAAGTCGGGACAGGCAGTCGTACCTCCTTCGAAATGACAGGCATTGATATCACAATAATAGCCGTACTTGTTACTAGCTACTTGATACTATTAAGCACTTTTCACTTTCAACTTTTAACTTTCCACTCAAGTAGCTCATCTACATATTTTACCGCTTTTTTCAAGCGTTCTTTCTTATTGCCTTTTAAGATAACATAAGGTTTATTATGGTCGTCCAAAGCTTTTTTAAAGGCTTCAAACATTTCTTTCCTTTGGTTGGGACGGTCACGCAAATCATCGGCTTCCCAAGGTACGTCTATATAGGTCAAGAAATACAAATCATATTGATTATTTCTAGCTGCTTCGTCCAGAAGCGGGTCAACATAACCGCCATAGTATTCTTTGGAATAGACTTTGGTTTCGAGCAAATCCGTATCGCAAAACAACACATCTGTAGCTTTTTGAGCCAAATCGTTTTCCAATGCCATTTGCCCGATAGCAATAGGAATTATATCTTTTTGTTCACAGGTGCGACGTTCGTTATTCCACACATTTTGCAAGTAATCGCGGGCGTATTCCGGTACCCAAACCGAATTGTAATGCCGTGCCAACTGCTGTGATAAGGTTGTTTTGCCGGTCGATTCCGGACCGAACATAACTACTTTTATAACCTTTGACGGTTTTTGTTTTAATAATTCTCTGATTGAGTCACTCATTGTTTTATTTGTAAATTTTCTTTTGACATAATTTTTCGCCATTCTTTATAACCTTGGAATGCCAAAACAAGGAAAATGAAATACTGTATGCCGGTGAAGCCGTAGCCTTTGATAAAATACAAGGGAACGGAAACGATATTGACGGCAATCCAAAATGTCCAACTTTCCAATTTTTTGTTAGCCATCAGCCACATGGCGGCAAAAGCGGCTCCGGTGGTAAAAGTATCAAGGAAAGGCGTGATTTTTTTGATTTCTGATAATTTCCATGTCGATAAATGTTGCCAAGCATATTGTACGCTTTCAGTAAAACCTAATTCGTTGGGCATCACGTTGTAATGGCGATATACCCAAATTACAAAAGCGGATGTAAAGATAAAAATGCCCAATGCCAGCAGGTAATCTTTGGAGGAACTTTTGGTAATGGGAATGTGTTTCTTGCTCTCTTCATCGACTATACGACTCCAAACCCACCAACCGTAAATGCTCATCAAGGTATAATAAATATTGATAATCAAATCACCGTACATTTGCCATTTACTCAATAAATATACATACAATGCCGTACTGATGATACCGGTAGGATATACCAGAATATTTTCTTTTTTGGCATATAAAACACTGGCAATACCGAATGCCATAGCCACAAATTCAATAATGATATAAATGACGGGCGTATGTTCGTAAGGCGCGGTGAAAAAATGTATAATCTCCTGCATGCTTGAAATTTGGGTCAAAAATAGAGTTTTTTTACGGAATATTCTTATGGCTTAATTTGAAATTTTATAATTTAAACCTTGCGTTTTTTTAAAAGACCGTAAGTTCAATTAGTAAATGCAACTTTTAGGAGTATGAATAATGTCTTATTCCATTCGCTGCTCCTTCGCTCTTTTTGAGAAGTGAAGCGTAGCGAAACGGAGCAAAAAGAGCGAAGGAG
>JALVLX010000125.1 GCA_027032855.1 Flavobacteriales bacterium
ACTTAATATTTCACGGTGAATTTGTTCCGTAACAGGCAAATGATAATCTTGCCATTCACTGTAAGCTTGTTGCTTATGAGGTGGAATAGGGTAGTGAATCAGTGTCCCGATACCATTATCAGCTAAATATTTTTTTAAATCATCTCGGTTTTTTGTCCTGATGGTAAATTGATGAAATACATGTGCTTTATCATCAAAGACGGGAAGTGTAATATGTTGATTTTCAACGTTGTTAATGTATATTTTCGCTATTTGTCTTCTTTTAGCATTTGATGAATCAAGATGTGGTAACTTGACATTTAAAAAGGCTGCCTGAATTTCATCTAAACGGCTGTTAAAGCCTTTGTAGCGATTAATGTATTTTTGCTCTTGACCGTAATTTTTCAGTTTTTTGATGATTGTTGCAATTTCTTCGTCATTTGTAGTAACTGCACCTGCATCACCGAGTGCGCCGAGATTTTTGGTGGGGTAGAAGCTGAAGGTGGCAGCATCTCCCAAATTGCCGGCTTTTTTGTCGTGCCAAACGGCTCCGTGTGCTTGTGCGGCATCTTCAATTAGCAATAAATTATGCGCTTTCGCAATCTCAGACAATCTGTCCCAATCACTGACCAATCCGTAAAGATGCACGCCAATTATCGCATTGGTTTTTGGGGTTATTTTTTCGGTGACATTATCGGGATTAAGATTGTATGTATCTAATTTTGGTTCCACCAAAACAGGTTTCATTCCGGCTTGTGTGATGGCTAAAATCGTAGCAATAAAAGTGTTGGCAGGTACAATGATTTCGTCTCCGTTTTGCAATTTTCCGGAAATCTTGTAAGCTTCCAATATTAAACGAATAGCATCTAATCCATTGCCGGTACCAACGGCATATCCGGTCCCGCAATATTCTGCGAAGTTTTTTTCAAATCGTTGAGTTTCAACACCATTGATGTAGTAACCGGCAGACAAAAACTGCTCAAATTTTTGAAGAAATTCTGATTCGTATGGGGCATTGAGTTTTTGAAGATTTAAAAATTCAATCATTGTAAGATGTTTTTTAGCCGGTCGTGATGTTTGGTTTCAATTTTAAAGAATAGTTGGTTTACAATTTGACACCCCAAACTCTCTTTCCAATAAACTAAATTTTTATTCAAATTATTGTGTGAAACTGCCGAATTTCCAAAGCTGATGTAAGCGTAATCTTGAAATTTACGAATGAGCTCAAAAGTTAAAAATTCTACTGTTTGACGACTTTCTATTGTGTCAGATGCATGAATGTATTGAAAGTGAGCAGTTTGATTGATAAAATAGACCAATGCGCCCGCTAAAATTTGATTGTTTGACTTGATTGTAAACAGTTTGATTTGCTCGGGAAAGCGTCCGGCCAGTAAACTGATTTCTTCCGTAGAATGAACAGGATTAGTTGCGTAGCGATTTTGAAGATTATTTTGGACGATTAGCCAAAAGTCGGGCAAATCGGTAATATTGTCAGTAATTTGGTAGTTTAGTTTTGACAGCTTTTTGTGATTTTTGCGCCGGTTTTCGTTCGGTTTAATGCCGTTGCGGTTGTCAATTGTGAAAAAAGGCAATATTTTTTCGATACTTGCTCCGGTTTTATGGTAAATGTAAGCGCAAGTTTCGTCGGTAACGGATTGGAAGTTAAACGGAATGGTATTGATAAATAAATATTTGATATTCTGTTGGTTAAGAAATGCCAATGTCTGCTCAACTATGGCAATTTTTCGCTTGGTTTTGAGTTTCTTTTGAAAAATAAAATCGCTGTAAGTCAAGCCTTTGTGTGCATACAGAGCATTGCCGATACGATGTGCGGGCAGCACGGCACGCAATTTTAAATCTTCATAAATCATCAACGAAAAATCTTCAAATCTATGAGCGTGATAGTCCATATAATTTCGAAAATGCAAAAAAGTGCCGTTGGACGACCGTTTGATTAAATCGTCCCAATTCTTTTGAAAATCTGTATGATATTTTTTAATAGTAAAATTCATTAGTTGTTGTGTATCAACAGTTTATTAAATTCTTTTTGTAATATTTCCGGCTGTTGTTTATAATGAAATTGCAACTGTTCTATCAAGTGTTTAATGATTTGCTCTCTGTCATAAGTTTGTCCTGTCAAGCTTTTCATGGATACAGCCATTGGCAAATTTACAAAATTGGTTTGATTGACGTTCAATCCTATACCGATAATACTTTGTAACCATTTATTGCCACTGATTTTGTTTTCGATCAAAATGCCGGCTATTTTTTTACTCTCTGCCATTATGTCGTTTGGGAGTTTGATTTTTACATTTGGAATATTAAATTTTTGTAAAACTTTGACAATACTCAAAGACACCATTTTATTGAGTATAGCTTGTTGTGCCGGTTCAATATTCGGTTTAAGAAAAATGCTGATTAAAACGTTTTTGCAACATTCTGATTGCCAGATATTTGATCGTTGACCGCGTCCTTTAGTTTGTTGGTCTGTTACGATATAAAAAAAATCTTTCAAATTTTGTGTTTCAGCGTAACTTTTCAAGAAGTCATTCGTTGATGTTATGGTATCAAATTTGATGTAAGACATATTAAATAAAAACTTATTTTTGCAATTTAGAATAAATACGAATATATGACAAAAACCGTAAATGCAGACACTTTAATTGATAAAATTATTGAAGGTATAGAAGAAGTAAAAGGACAAAACACTACAATTATTGATTTGAGAGAAATAGAAAATGCCGTTGCCAAATATTTTATTATTGCAGACGGGACTTCTAACACTCAGGTAAATGCCATTGCTGATTCTATCAAAAAAACGGTTAGTAAAAGCTTGCATCAAAAACCTTGGCATGTTGAAGGAGAGGATAACTCGGAGTGGATTTTAATAGACTATGTCGATGTGGTGGCGCATATTATGCAAAAACCTGTCCGTGAATATTACAATTTGGAAGAACTTTGGGGAGATGCTAAAGTCATGTTATTGAAAAATGAATAAAAAAACAGAAAAATTTATGAGTAATCAAGATAATCACAACGACAATAAACAAAACAATCCTAAGGATCCGAAAAATAACAAATCACCTTTCAAGTTTAACGTTTTTTGGATTTATATGGCTATTTCCGTTACCATCTTTTTTGTAATGATGGGAGGTAATGCCGGTAGTGATGATAAGATGTTGAGTTACAACAAGTTTGAGGACATGTTAGAGCATGGTAAGATTCAAGAAGTTGTGATTGAAAACAAGAAAATAGCCAATATCTTTGTAACCGATAAAGCTAAAGAAGAAGTCAAAAAGAAAGAAAAGGGTATTTTTTCATCGCCTATTGAGCCGGATTATATCGTTGAAATCGGAGACTTAAAATTGTTTGAAGAAAAGCTAGATAAAGCCAAAGAAAAAGGTATCCCGGTTGAATATCGTTTTAAAACGAATACGGATTACTTCATGGGCTTTTTGATGAATGTCTTACCGTGGGTTTTAATTATCGGTTTTTGGTTGTATATGATGCGCCGGATGTCAGGTGCTGCCGGAGGAGGCGGTGCCGGAGGAGGCGGTATTTTTAGTATTGGCAAATCTCGTGCACAGCTTTATGATGCCAAAAAGCAAGAAAAAACGACTTTTAAAGACGTTGCCGGACTGGAAGGTGCCAAAGAGGAAGTCAAGGAAATAGTCGATTTTTTAAAAAATACTAAAAAATACACTAAACTGGGGGGAAAAATACCAAAAGGTGTCTTGTTGGTAGGCCCTCCCGGAACAGGTAAAACTTTGTTAGCCAAAGCAGTTGCAGGTGAAGCCAAAGTCCCGTTC
The DNA here is from genome assembly GCA_027032855.1 of Flavobacteriales bacterium. Taxonomy (GTDB): domain Bacteria; phylum Bacteroidota; class Bacteroidia; order Flavobacteriales; family Flavobacteriaceae; genus WGBX01. Next base: position 3,789 of record JALVLX010000125.1, read on the forward strand.
TTTTCTTTATCAGGTTCTGATTTTGTTGAGATGTTTGTTGGGGTAGGTGCTTCTCGTGTACGTGATTTGTTTAAAAAAGCCAAAGAAAAATCTCCTTCCATAATTTTTATCGATGAGATTGATGCCATCGGACGCGCACGCGGTAAAAATAATTTCACCGGTAGCAACGACGAACGCGAAAATACATTAAATCAATTACTAACCGAAATGGACGGTTTTGGTTCCAAAGACAATGTCATTGTTATAGGTGCTACCAACCGTGCCGATA
>JALVLX010000126.1 GCA_027032855.1 Flavobacteriales bacterium
GGATAAAATATTTCCATACTTGGCTGTGAAAACAGATTTGGGTATTGCCGCCGCCATCTTTTTTATTCTTGGGTTGATTGCCGCGGCTTACTCGTCGGCAGATTCATCGATGACGGCTATAACCACTTCGTTTAGTTTGGATATTTTGCAAATTGACAAAAAATATCCGCCTGAGCAACAAAAGAAAATCAGAAAACTGGTACACATCGGCATCTCTGTGTTCTTTGTTCTAATTTTGATTTTGTACAAATTATTGATAGAGGATGATAGTATTATCAATTCCATTTTCAAATTTGCCGGTTATACTTACGGTCCACTATTGGGTTTATTTACGTTTGGATTGTTTACCAAACATAAAATTCAAGATAAATTCGTCCCTTTAATAGTCATCATTTCGCCGGTTTTGACGTATTTAATAGCTGTTTTACCCGAACAAATGGGTTGGCAATACCGGTTTAGTTTTGAATTGTTGCTGATTAATGCCGGATTGACATTTTTGGGGTTGTGGCTGATACGGAAGAGTTATAAAGTTGAAAGTTGAAAGTGGAAAGTTCAATGTAGAGACGCGCAATTGTGCGTCTGATGTAGAAATTACGTAGAGACGTTTTGGCAAAACGTCTAAATTGAAAATTGAAAAGGAGAATTGATAATGTAGAGACGTTTTGGTAAAACGTTTGAAAAATCAAAAATCGGCACCTCGGTACAATTTTGTTCGTACCTCACAAAATCACTCGGTGACCTACTAATCAATTTATCAAATTAGAAATTAGAAGTAGAATTAAGTTATGAAACAACCAAATCGAAAATCTGAAATCGACACTTCGATACATTATTTGCTCCCGTGTCGCAAATAATACTCAGTGTCCTTTTGAAATCTGAAATGAATTAAAAATCCTCAATTCCTCAAATAAAATGAAAATTTCTATTATCATCTTAAATTACAACGTCAAGTATTTTACTGAAGCAAGTTTGTTGTCGGTGCTTAAAGCGGTGCAAGATGATGAGGTTGAGGTGATTGTGGCAGATAACAATTCTACTGATGGGAGTAAGGCGTATTTTGAAGGAAAATATCCTGAGGTAAAATTTTTGTGGTTTGACAAAAATCACGGTTTCGGTAAAGCCTATAACAAAGCGGTAGCACAAGCCAAAGGAGAGTATTTACTATTTTTAAATCCGGATACTTTGGTAAGTGATGATATCATACAAGTATTTAAAAACTTTGCCGGCACACACACGGATTTTGGTATTGTTGGTGGTAAAATGATTGATGGTACCGGCAATTTTTTACCCGAAAGCAAACGCGGGGTTCCTACACCGATAGTTGCGTTTAGTAAGCTGACAAAACTTTACAAGCTGTTGAATTTCAACCCTTTTAATGCTTACTATGCTTCGCATTTTGATGAAAATGAAACTGGAAAAGTGCCGGTTTTGACAGGAGCTTTGATGTTTATGAAAAAAAGCGTCTTTGAAGCTGTTGGCGGTTTTGACGAACAGTTTTTTATGTACGGCGAAGATATTGATTTGTCTTATCGCATTTTGCAAGCCGGCTACCAAAATTACTATCTGCCTGTGGCTAAAATTATTCATTTTAAAGGTGAAAGTAGCCGTAAAGATGCCGGATACTATCGTAATTTTTTAGAAACGACTTTTCAATTTTACCGCAAACATTTCCGGTCATTTCCGCCTTTGGAATTTATGATGAAGCAGTTTTTCAAGCTCTGGTTGCAACTGCGATTACAGAAAAGTGAAATTGTAGCCAAAAAGGTTGATTATCAACAATTTTATTTTATCGGGAAGGCTGAAAATTACAGCGATTTAATCTTTCAATTTCAGACTTTACAAAAAATAAACACTCCTGAAGAAATCAAACACAAACCGGCACTACTGATTTTTGATACGGACAGTTTGCGTTTTTCAGAGATTATTAATTACATGGAAACTTATAAGAATCAAGGTATTTACTTCCGTTTTTATTTACCGGAAAACAATATGTTGCTTGGTAGTGATTACCGGGATGCTTTGGGGCAAACCGAATTAGTTTAAAAGTTGAAAGTAAAAAGTTGAAAGTTCGTGTCAGTTGAAAATTAAGATTTCTCTCCCTACTTCCGTAGCGATAGAAATGACCGACGATTGTCATTCCGACAGAGTTTTTATGACGTAGGAATAAAAACGACGAGGAAACCGGACTAACAAAACCGAAATAAAATATAATGTCAGCCCTACGGGTTTTTAATGGTATTTGTTTAATCATATTTTCTATAATCATTTCACCCCTTTGGGGTTTGATAATGTGGCCAAAGAAATCACACCGTAATAAAATAGCGCCATAGGCGTGAGATTACCAGCATAGGGCGTAGTCCTATGATCATTGTGGTAAAATGTAATGAAAAATGAGCGCCAACGGTGCGAGATATATAGCAGATTTTCAATGTAACGAATAAAATCATCAATTAACCAAATAACCAATTAACCAATTAACCAATATCATCAAATAACCAATTCATCATAATTTATACTTTACCTGCAACAACCAATAATTCGGCATGACATAATATTGTGAGGTGGCAATGTACAAATCAGAAAGTCTTTCGTTGTTTAAGCTGTTGGTATTCAATAGGTTGTTTGACTTCAAACTGATTTCCCAGCGACTACCTTCTTTTTGATAAAACAGCTCGGTCTTTAAAAAACCATAGTGTTTATGGATAGTACTGTTTTTCTGACTTTGGTCGTAGTAATCGTAATTGATGTTAAGCTGTGTGGTTTGTTTGAAAAATCGCAGCTCCAACCCGAGTGAAGGTTTTTGGGTAACATAATAACTGTTTCTTAAATCACTGTCAAAACGGTTGAGGTTCAGATTGTAAGAAATATCAAAGTTTAAAAAACCACTTAAATTTGAATTGACTGTAAGGCCGTAATTTTGGTTCAACGAATTAGAGACAACTTCATTATTATTGATAATATTGTAATACTTAGATGTCATGAAGTTGGTGTTGATGCGGTATTTCCAGTAAATATAACGTTTGCCGTAGGTGGCATAGAGCGATAGGTTTTCGTCATTGTTGTCGAGATTGACAGGAACGCTTACCAAATCGGTTTGTAATTGCCGGGTTTGTTGACGGATGGGATGTAAAGACCGGTTGTAAGTAATACCCGTAAAAAAATGAGAGAATTTTGACATGCTAAAGCTTGAATAACGAAGTGAAATTTGGTGTTGCAACACGTTATCCAAATCACGGTTCCCTGACTGTAAACTGCTGAAACTTTGCAAAATATAAGCTTCGGCATATTTTTTAATATCACTAAAGCTATTGGTTAGTTTATAATTCAAAGATATGCGTTGTGACCTTGAAAAACGGTATTTCAGACGTATTTCGGGTAGCAAATACCATTTAGTTTGTTCTTTGGTATTGTTAAACTGCCGGTCATTGAGAACATAATAATGACCGCTGATACCGGGACGAAAGATGAATTTTCCCCACAAAGTTTTATAAAACATACCTAAGTAAAAATCTTTAAAACCATATTGGGCATCGTTTTGTAACTCAGGTGTGTTTAAGCCGGTTTCTTGTCCGTTATCCAATTTTTGGGTTATGTTGGTCGAAAAGTCTTGCCATACCATTTTGCTACCGGCAGAAAAATCGATATGGCTGACATCGTTGATGATGTAATAGTAGTCTGCCACTGTAGAAACATCGTTGTTTTTCAAATTTTGATATTGCAACAAATCATAAGTCTGCTGTGGAGTCATGTTAATCAAAGAGGAAGTTGTGAAAAATTCGCCTGAGGATAAAATTTCGAGTAAAGGTACCTTGTTATTAAAATTATGTTGGACGGTAAAACTTAATAAATTGTTGTTTTTCAACGTCTTATATAATTCAAAATTCTGTGCAAATGCTTTCGTTTTGTCTTGATTGATGCTTTGGGTGTTGTCCCGTACGCTTGATGTAAAATTTTCTTCTTGCGATAATGTGATGAATTTACCCAGCAAATCATATTTGATGTTTAAGTCGGAATTGGGATTGTATTCCAAAGCAGTTTTGAATATACCTGTAAAATTGTCTTGACTGTTATCGTTACGGCTTTTCTCGAAAATACCCGAAGCGTTGTAAAGTGTTTGACTTTCGGTCAGCATGTTGACCTTTGTTTTGTTAACAATGAAAAATCCGTCGAGGTCTAACTTAGGCGTGACTGTGAAGTTATAACTAAACGCACCGAATTTGGTTTGCATGGCTTTAGCTTTGTCGTTGGGTAGAAGAGAAAAGCCCAGTACGTCACTAGAGCTGTTAAAACGGGAGCCGGACTTTCGCATCAAAGACCCGAACCCACCGGTCATTTTAAAATAGTCGTTAAAAGTCATGGGAGCGCTACCGTTATTGTTGGCATCGACTATCACATTGTAAGTTTTTTTAGGACTGTAATAAAACAATTTCGGGTGAAACAAATAATGTTCATTAGTGCCACCACCGGCAGTGACGTCACCAAACCAAAAATTCTTTTTGCCTTCTTTGAGTTTGATGTTTAAGGCGTAACTGTCGTCATTGTCTTCAAAGTTGCGCAGTTGGCTGTTTTCGTTAAAGTTTTTTAAGACTTGTACTTTTTTCACGGCGCTGGCAGGAATATTTTTGCTGGCGAGTTTGGAGTCGCCTTCAAAGAAATTTTTGCCTTCGACCATAACTTTTTTGACGGCTTTGCCTTCCACTTTGACGGTACCGTCTTTTTCCACTTCAATACCGGGCATTTTTTTAAGCACGTCACCGAGTTTTTTTTCGGTGCCGTTGGTAAACGAATCGGCGTTGTAAACTATGGTATCACCTTTGATGGTAACTGGCATTTCGTATTTGACTTCTACCCCGTCAAGTTGTTGTTTATCAGGTTTTAACACGTAAGTTTTTACCACATCGGTATCTTTAACGGCAAGGGTGTCTATCACAGGCAAATACCCCATATAGTTGACTTTTACGCCGTAAGTTTTTTGCGGATTCAATTCAATAGTGAAGTTGCCTTTATCATCGGTGATGGCAAAGCTTTGAAAAACTCCCGATTTGAGATGTGCTACGACAATACTGGCAGACGGCAGGGCTTGTCCTGTTGAATCTTGTACCTTACCCATAAAATGTATTTTTTGGGCGGTTACAAGATTGCCGGTTAGCAATAATATGATACTAAAGATGATGGTTTTCATCTGTTTATTTTTTATTTTAACATTATGGTCAGATGTAACCTTTGATGATTAAAATAATCATGTCGCTGTGTGTTTAATGATTATTTTAATCATGTCGGTTTCATTACATTGTGATTCTGATATGTCGTTCGTTACTTTTTTCACCACGACGATTTTTATACATTTTTTGCATTTTTTCAAATATCTTTTTGCGTTCCTTTTCAAATTTTTCACGATTGACGACTTTTCCTTTATCCGGAGCTTTGATATCAATTTTATCTTTGGGGTTAGCTATTAATTCTTTTAGGACATACACTGCTTGACCGACATGCAATTCAATGATTAAGCCCGGCAGTCCCCAGTACATTTGAGGTCCGTTACCGACGGGTAATTCCGGTGCAAACCAAGCTGTTATTTCTTCGGTTTTTTCTTTACCGTTATGCTTAACTTGTTCAGTACCAACCGCTTTAATAGCATTAAAGTTGCCTATTTTTTTAGATTCGCCGGTAATTTGCCAGTGATAATCAGGCAGGCTGTCAACAACTAAAAAAGATTCTGACATAACAGGTCTGAAATCTTTGTAAGTTTTGGTTGCCAAATTTTTATACAACAAACGATCTTTAAAACCGGAATATCTTACATTTTTATCTGCATCCAATTTTGGTTTTTCTTTAAACACGGAAGTTGTTTGGTTAAAGTCCAAATAATAAGTGTGATTGTCAATTTTCTTGTACAGTTTTTTCATAAATTCCGCCATTGACGGTTGGGCTTTGATCAAGGAATCCCGGCGGGCTTTCTCTTTTTTTGAAAGAATATGTTTGTATTGATATACGGCACGCCATTGTTTGCTTTGTTGCGCAAAACTTGCACTATAAACGAATAGTAAAAGTATTAATACAGCTTTTTTCATTTTATATGTATTTGAAATTTTAGTTTAATGTGTTATTCTTGCCACCAATTCTCTTTATTGCTTCTACGATTTTCGTAGCGTTTTTTAAAGTCATTGTATATTTTGTTCTGTTCTATCAAAAATTCTTTGTAAGTTCCTTTCCGCTCTTGGATTTCCGGTGGTTTAATGCTTATTTTTCCTTTTGGTTTAAAAGAAATTTTTTTAAGCAGAAATAAATCTATACCCGTATTGAGTTCCATGATAAAACCAGGCAGTCCACCGTAAAGTTCCGGTCCGTTGGGGATAGGAATGTCGGGGCAAAACCAAGCGGTTAAATCCAATTCAATATTTTTTATTTTACCATCTGCTTTAATCGTTCTGGTTTCGTGTCCGGTTGCTTTTATAACTGTATATTTCCCGATTTTTTTCTGTTCGCCGGTGATGTGCCAATGAAAATCCGGTAAACTATCCGTTACTGTAAACAAAACCCTTAAAACATCGTAATTTTGAAAATATTTATGCTTTTTTAAAGATTTGTATAAGTATAAATCTTTTTTTCTTTGATTCATTAATTCCGCTATTTCAGGCTTTTTATAGATATATTTTTGGTTAAATTTTGAAACTTGATTGTCAAAATACATCACAAAGGTTTTGTGATGAAAATTTAGATTCATATCCTCTTGCATCTGTCTGTAAAAAGCATCATTTTTATTCAAACTGTCGATTCGGGCTTTTTGTTTATCGGTATAAATTTTTTGATATTGAAAGACGGCATTCCATACCGGTTTGGTTTGGGAAATGGCGGACAAAGTCCATAAAAAAAATAATGTAAGATAAAGAAAACCTCTCATGATTTTTAATATGATACAACAAATATATGTAATAAAAATAACTTCACAAAGGTTTAAACGAAATTTTTAGTTTATTTTAACATGTCATTTTGTCATACTTTTAGGTTTTTTCATTATCTTTGCTACTCTTATGTTAATTGAAAATTGAGATTTCTCTCCCTACTTTCGTAGGGGTCGAAATGACAGCCGTACTTGTTACATGATACTTGTAACTTGATGTTAAAAGACGAATGCAATTCGTCTCTTTTAACTTTCAACTTTTAACTTTTAACTAAATTAGACATGTTTGAACACTTACAAAATATAAAGCAACGTTACGGTATTATTGGCAATGATCCTGCACTCAACAGGGCGTTGGATAAGGCGTTGCGCGTTGCACCTACCGATATAACGGTATTGATAACAGGAGAAAGCGGGGTAGGAAAAGAAAACATCCCCAAGATTATACATCACAATTCACATCGCAAGCATGGTCCGTATTTTGCGGTAAACTGCGGTGCCATACCCGAAGGCACCATAGACAGTGAACTGTTTGGACACGAAAAAGGTTCGTTTACCGGTGCATCAACAACCCGTAAAGGTTATTTTGAAGTAGCTGACGGTGGCACACTTTTTTTAGATGAAGTGGGGGAGTTGCCTTTAACTACCCAAGTACGTTTATTACGGGTTTTGGAGAATGGCGAATTCCTCAAAGTGGGCTCGTCTAAAGTGCAAAAAACCGACGTGCGTATAGTTGCAGCGACGAACAAAAATATTTTAAAACTGATAGAAGACGGCAAGTTTAGAGAAGACTTGTTTTACCGTTTAAATACCGTTGAAATTTCTTTGCCACCGTTACGCGAACGAAAAGGTGATATACATTTATTGTTTAGAAAATTTGCTTCCGATTTTGCACAAAAATACGGCAGACCGGCTGTACGTTTAATCCCCGATGCGGTAGCTATGCTTGAAAATTATGAGTGGCCGGGGAACATTCGTCAGTTGCGTAATGTTGTTGAGGAAATTTCGGTTATGGAAGAAGAACGCATGGTTGACGGCGATACTCTGAAAAAATATTTGCCGAACTATCACAAGCATTTCCCGACTGTTATTCCTTCGGAATCGGCAAATTTTGATTATAACAAAGACCGTGAAATCCTTTACAAACTGATTTTTGACTTAAAACAAGAGATAGATTATTTAAAGGATAAAGTAGAACGCCAAGCTCCCGTATTGCAATTACAAGAAAAAAATACCGTACACCAAAAAGTTAAACATACTGATGACGGGGTGGAAATTATTGTGCCTGTAAATGAATACGAAAATGCTCCGGTTCACGGGGGACAAATAGTGCCTGTTTCACATCCGGAAGAGGAAAGTTTGTCGTTGCAAGACCGTGAAAAAGAATTGATTAGGAAAGCATTGGAGAAACATCACGGTAAACGTAAAAAAGCTGCACAAGAATTGGGGATATCAGAGCGGACTCTGTACAGGAAGATAAAGCTTTATGATTTGGATTAGTGGACAAATTGCATTTGTCTAGTGTTGAATGTTTATAAAGTTTGTAAAGTTGAAAGTTCGTAGAGAAGAATTGCCTTTACCTTATAGTATCAAGTATCAAGTAGCATGTATCAAGTGGCAAGCGGAAAAAACAGAATATTCATGAAACAGAACTTTCAACTCAGGTTATTGAGCTTGTCGAAATATAACTTTTAACTTTCAACTGAAATAAACTATCTTTGTAGCACAAAAAAACTAATGAAGAAGACATTAAAATATATTATTTCAGGATTGTTGCTTGTTATGCTGGTGTATGCTTGCAAGGTTAGTTATTCTTTTACGGGGATAAGTGTATCAAAAGACGTTAAGACGTATCAAGTAGATTATTTTCCAAACAATGCGCCTTTAGTAGAACCGGGGCTGAATGAGGATTTTCGCAACAAATTGATTGACCGGTTGGACAAACAGACCAATTTGACCCAAGTAAAGTCGGGTGGTGATATTGTTTTTCAAGGTGAAATTGTAGATTATAATGTAGAACCGGTAGCTTTATCGTCGGGGCAAACAGCGGCACAAAACCGTTTGACTATTGCTATCAAAATTGAATATACCAATAATAAAAACCCGGATGATGATACCAGTAAAAGATACAGTTGGTATCATGATTATCCGGCATCAACCAGCCTTACCGATATCAAGACAGGAGCACATGAAGAAATTTTAAATGTCATATTAGATAACTTGTTTAATGATACTTTGGCAAAATGGTAACCGGTAACGACATATTATATAAAGCATTACAAGACGATGATTTCTTAAAAAAGCATATTGATGAGCTAAATGCTATTGTCAAAGAATATCCATATTTTCAATCTGCTTGGGCGGCATCAGTTCGGTATTTGAAGTTGCGCAACACTTATTTTACACCGGCACTGCAACAAACGGCTGCGCGAAGTATTGACCGCAGTCATTTGTTTGAATTTGTAAACAAGCAACAGAATACTGTGGTAAAAAAGCCGGAAAACCCGAAGGAAAGTGTAGAAAAACCTATAGAAAATACGGTTGTAAGACAATCAAAATTGCCGGTCTCAAATAAAGTAACTGCCAAACCGGAAGAAACGAAACAAAAAGCGGTTATAGAGAAAAAACAAGAACCGGTCAATAAGGAAGTGTTGATTAAAAAAACGGAGCAGGTCAAAAAAGAAGAACCCGTAAAAAAAACCGTTTTATTTAAAAAAGATAAGCCGGAAAAAGAAGAAACTTTGGTTAAAAAGAAAGAGCCTGTAAAAATTATCAGGCCTATTCCGCGAACAATCACTAATGCTATTCCGAAAAAATTGGTAAAAACACCGGATAAGAAAGCAGAAAAACCAAAAGAAAAGCCGGTTGTTGAGATGTCTAAGAAGGAAATAAAACCTAAAGAGGAAGTCCAAAAAAATATTGCAAAAACACCGGAAAAAGTAATAGAGAAAGAAGTTATATCAAAACCTGAAGTTGTTGCAAAACCTAAAGTTGATACAAAACAGGTGGTTGAACAAAAGCCTGAAACCATAAAGGCATCTGAGAAAACAGTAGAACCTGAAATTACAAAAAAGAAGGAAGTTGTTGATAAGCAACTACAAATGAAAGAGCCTGTTGAACAGGTTGAAAAATTGAGTTATACCGAGTGGTTGCAACGTTTTAATAAACAAAGAAAGAAAAAAAAGACTTCAAATATTGATTTAATAGAAAAATTTTTGAAAGAACGTCCAAAGATAGTTCCAAAAAAGAATGTCAGTGTCAAACCGCCGGAAATTATTGAACAAAGTGTCGTAGAAAAACAGATGCTGATGACAGAAACTTTGGCCAATTTATACCTCAAACAGAAAAAATATGAGAAGGCAATTCAAGCTTTTCGCATATTAAGTTTGAAATATCCAAAAAAAAGTAGTTATTTTGCAAATCAAATTAAAGAAATCGAACAAAAATTAAAATAAGAAATTATGAGTTTATTTGTTTTTATATTGCTAATCGCAATTGTTGCCTTTTTATTAATCACTGTTGTTATGGTTCAAAACCCCAAAGGTGGCGGTTTGGATTCTAATTTTGGTGGCGGAGGTGCCAATATGTTTGGCGGCGTACAGCAAACAACCGACTTTTTAGATAAAGCGACTTGGTTTTTGTTTAGTCTTTTGGTAGTTTTGATTTTGATTTCTAACTCTGCAATTATCGGAACACGTGCAACAGACAGTTCGCCGGTAAAAGAAGCTATTGAAAATCACGCACCGACACAAGACGAGACCGAAAAACCTATGCCTAATCCGGTTATGCCTACCGACGATAAGCAACAAAAAGTGCCTTCAAAAAAATAATTTGATATTGGCAAGTTAGTTTTGTCATTTCAAAAGAATTATAAAAAGTGTCAGTCTGTCAGATTGGCACTTTTTTTTTCTAAAAATTCTATTTTCTGTTGTGGCACAATTTCTGTAAAAAAAGAACTGAACTAAAAAAATATAACACTATGGCAAAAAAAATTCAATTTGATATCGAAGCAAGAGATCAATTAAAAAAAGGCGTTGATGCTTTGGCCAATGCAGTAAAAGTAACCCTTGGTCCTAAAGGACGCAATGTAATCATAGAAAAATCATTTGGCGGACCGCAAGTCACCAAAGACGGTGTAACGGTTGCCAAAGAAATAGAATTGGATGACGCCCTTGAAAACATGGGGGCGCAAATGGTAAAAGAAGTTGCTTCTAAAACCAACGATTTAGCAGGTGACGGAACAACTACCGCTACCGTATTGGCACAAGCAATGGTAACTGAAGGTTTGAAAAACGTTGCTGCAGGAGCCAATCCGCAAGACCTAAAAAACGGTATGGACAAAGCCACCGAAGCTTTGGTAAAAGAATTGGAAAAACAAGCAGTTCCCGTAGGAGACGACTTGGAAAAAATAAAACAAGTAGCTTCTATTTCTGCCAACAACGATGCTACTATTGGCGAAATGATAGCTAATGCTTTTGGTAAAGTAGGTAAAGATGGTGTGATTACCG
>JALVLX010000127.1 GCA_027032855.1 Flavobacteriales bacterium
CCGTTACCAACTATGCCAAGAAAGAAAGAAAAACATAAAATAAAATATCAACCATTAAATTAATCGTTATGAAAAACAAAAGTAAAAAACAATTAACCCTGTTTAGATTTGTAAGTTTAAGAGCACCTGAAAAAATAAAACCCGAAAAACAAGATATACAATTTGTTTTTCATCCTGACAATAAAACCGGTGTATTTTTTAGTTCTACAAATAAAAAGAAAAAATGGCGTGATTTACAAGAGGATGCAAATAATTTTGATGCCTTTGAAACTGAAGAAGATGTAAAGCAAGTTAACCCTCAATTTTATGAAATTTCCGAATGGTTAGCTCAAAACAAATTAAAAGCAAGCGAGGAAGAAATAATTGGTAAAATCAAAACACTAAATTTATTAGACAGCAAAACCGAAATTAAACTTTGGGATAACCTATTTTATCAAGTTGTTTTACAAAAAGATTTTTATATAAAAGAAGCAATCATACAGATGCTTGTATTACAAAATCTTATAAAACATAAAAATAAAAGCGACCAAATACAACAACTCGCAAACGCCAAAGTTGTTCTTCCACAAAAATTATTTGATTTTTCTGATTTTAATGACCAAAATTCTAATAAGCAACCCAAAAAAGAAAATGAAATTTGGGATAGTAATTTAGAAAAAGCTAAAACCATAGAACAAGCCCGAATAGATGTTAAAAATATTGAGACTATCATAAAAAAACTTGAAAAAATTCAAAGTAATCATATAGTTGAATACCAAAAAGCATACGACAATGAAGTAGAAAAATATGAAAAACAAACAAAACCAAAAATTGAAAAATATCAAAATGACTATGCAAAGGAATATCGCAAACTTTATAAAACATTAAAAAATCACGAAGATGTTAAAATATTAATTGAAGTTGAACAGCCTGATATTCCTGAATTTACTTTTGATTATCCCTTGGAACCGGACATTAAATCTCTTAATAAATTATTCGATAGCAATACCTATTCATTACTGGCTGACAAAACCGATTTGCAAAATATTAATTCTTTTTCCGAATTAATACAAGAATTAGAACAACAAGTAGAAGAATTAAACAACGCCATTGTAGATAACCAACAATTAACTGAACCAATCATTACATTTGGTGATACTGCTATACCTGCAAGAACTTACAACAGAAATGCTTTTGCCTTCAATGTTTGCAGTTTTCTTTTGATCAATAAACCAAATAAGGTAGGCATCTCGATGAATATCAACCTACCAAATGCAAATATGGAAGTTTCATCATTTATTTACAATTTGGTAACAACAAATGGCACCACAACAGACGGCTATTACGAAAGTCTTAAGAATGGAAATGTGCTTACGTTAAGAAAATTATTTAACGATAGTATCTCAACATCATTAAATGGCAGCATAGAAAAATTGACCGGCGAAATCACTTTCTCAAATGGTCAAAAATATACATTTGAGGTAAATCCATTTAGTTTTACTTTAAAACCACCTTACGGACGATGTTTTAAAGGACAATTACAAGCTGTTGTTGATGAGCCTGTAGATGGTAATATTGATGATAATGATAATAATGTATTTGTTCCCAACAAATTCGGATACAGACAATTGGGTATTGCCGATTACAAAAAAGTTGTTTCAGAAATATGTTGTTATGAAGTAGGCGAAGTGGCACATATCGAAAATATTATGGCAAAAGAATTAAGAGAAAAAGTAACAACAAAATTTCATCAACAACAAATTATAGAAACTGAAAGTAACGAAATTGAAACTGAAAAAGTTTCTGATACGGTATCAACCCAACGTTTTGAAATGCAAACTGAAATTTCAAAGTTGCTTCAAGAACAACGGCAATTCAATGCCAATGTAAACGTTCATTCATCTTGGGGAACCACAACTTTGGATGCTTCTGCCGGTTACGCTTCAAATGTATCAAGAGAAGAAAGCAACCGTCAAGCAATACAACAATCAAAGGAATTGACAGAAAGAGCAATGGAGCGCATTGTATCACGTCTCAAAAAAGAAAAAACTACTAAAGTTACAGATGAATTTACGGTAGAAAACGCTCATCGATTTGATAATACGCTAGGCAATCAACACGTATCAGGTGTATTTCGTTTTGTAAATGCTATTTATCTAAATCAAATATATAATTATGGTAAGCGGTTGATGTATGAATTTATGATACCGCAACCAAGCAAATTGCATCGTTTGGCAATGAGTGTTAAAGAACAAGCCGAACAACTTGAAAAACCTGTTGACCCTAGAACTTTGGGTTATACTGATTTTACTACCATAAATAAAAATAATTATCAAAAATTAGCTTCCGATTACAACACAGAAGTGGAAATATTAAAAGAAGAAACAATTAATGTATCCCGACACTTTTTGAAGGAAGATTGGTCTAATGATGGACGATGGCATAAGTCCGGTGAATTTGTCATAAAAATACCCGATGACTACCATGTTGAAAGTGTAAAAGGTTACTTTGACCCAAAAAACGGTGATCATAGTGCTACATGGCGAAATATGGGAGGAAAAATATATATCGGTGCCAAGATAATAAACATCCCGCACAGAACTTCATTTATGCCTATTTATCTAAATTTTTCAAATGAAAAAATTGAGAATGAACTGAGCTTAACATTATCAACTTGGGATATTGCATCATATAATTTTAACATCACAATTAAATGTAAACTAACGGAAAATGCATATACACAATGGCAAAAAGAAACCTATGAAGCCATCATTAAAGGCTACGAAGAACAATTAAGAATTTACAATGAAAAATTAGAACAAATAAAATCAAACGGAATTCAGATATTAGACAGCAATCCACTATTTTACCGTCAAATTGAACAAAATGTATTACGAGAAAATTGCATATCATATCTTTTAGACAATCAAAATCCCAATACCTATAAACAATTCGGATTAAAAATGTATCAAGATAATCCGTCATTTGAAAACTACAAAATTAAGCAAAATCAAAAAATGGATAATTATGCCAGTTTTGCCAAATTTATGGAACAAGCGTTTGATTGGGATTTAATGAGCTATCGTTTCTATCCTTATTATTGGGGCAATAAACAAGACTGGAGCGAGTTGTATCAATTTGAAACAAATGATGCAATTTTCCGTAGTTTTATGCAAGCAGGTATGGCGCGTGTTATAGTAACGGTCAAACCCGGATTTGAAGATGCCGTAATGCTTTATATGGCAACCGGACAAATATGGAATGGTGGTCAAATGCCGGTAGTTGGCGATCCATTATATTTGTCTATTGTAGATGAACTTGCTGAACAAGAATATACTGTGGAAGAAACTTGGAATACTGTTTTACCATCACAATTAATCGCATTGCAAAAAAGTGGCGTTGCTGTCGATGAGAAAGGTTTACCTTGCGGTGAAGATTGTAAAGATTTTGCAAGTGGTAGCCTTACCGATAATAACAATAATTTAGGCGTTGAACCTAAACAATAATTGCTATTTTAGAACACCAATTACAAATTACGATTTTCAATTTGTAATTGGTGTCTTATCACTAAACTTTAAAACTATGAAAAATAAAAAAATAGGAAATAGCATTTTTAGATTTGAACAAGAAGCCGGAATTGATAGTAAACTGGGGAATTGGAGGAGACTTCTACATGAAAAACACAATATTTTAAACAATAAAAAAGAAGAAAGTCGATACGATTTTTTACCAGTCGTAAAAATTAACAAATCTGAAAATGCAAAAAATGCTATAATTTCAATTAAAGAATGTGCTAATCACAAAATTAACAAAATTAGTTTAGGTAATGATTACGATAAGGATAAACAAAATTATCTAGTAGCAGATATTGTTATTGCAAAAAATTCAGTAGTAAAAATTCCATTAATCATAAAAAGAGGATATGATCCTTGGGGGTTTCAAGATGAAGATGGTATATTAGAATTTAAAAGTTCAAATAGATCCATTCAAATGGACTTTATAGACAATGATGATACTGATTATAAAGATAATAAGCCTAAATATGATTTGAATAAT
>JALVLX010000128.1 GCA_027032855.1 Flavobacteriales bacterium
CAACATTCAACTTTTAACTTTCAACTAAATAATTCCTTCCTTCAATAAATCATGCAAATGGATCATACCTGCATATTGCCCTCCTTCGTCAACTACCACTAACTGGCTGATATTGTGCTGTTGCATCTTATGCAAAGCATCAACTGCCAAAGCTTCTGCTGTTATTGTTTTCGGATTGTCACTCATCACTTCACTTGCCGTTATGCCGGCAATTTCATCATTTTTCTGCAACAATCGTCTGACATCGCCATCGGTAATGATACCTTTTAACTCACTGTTTTCTATGATAGCCGTAGCACCCAGGCGTTTTTTGGTAATCTCAATAATCACATCTTTCATCAAATCCTGCGGTTTGGATACCGGTTTTTCATTATTGACAATCACATCTTTAACTCTCAAATAAAGTCGTTTTCCCAAAGAACCACCCGGATGATATTTGGCAAAATCCCGATCGTTAAATCCTTTGTAATCCAGTAGTGCAACCGCCAAAGCATCTCCCATTACCAATTGTAAGGTTGTGCTGGTAGTCGGTGCCAAGTTATTCGGACAGGCTTCTTTTTCCATAGGCGTGTAAAGCACATAATCGGCATTTTTAGCCAAAAAAGACGTATCATTTGCCGTCAATCCAATAATTTTATTGCCAAAATTCTTTATCAAAGGAATTAAAACCTTGATTTCAGGCGTATTACCGCTTTTGGAAAGCATTAAAACAATATCATTTTTTTGGATAATACCCAAATCACCGTGAACCGCATCACTGGCATGCATAAACACAGCCGGTGTGCCTGTTGAATTAAAAGTTGCTACGATTTTAGTGGCGATATTGGCACTTTTTCCAATACCTGTAACTATTAATCTGCCGTTTGCACCTGCAATTAACTCTACCACATCGACAAAATTTTCGTCTATTTGAGTACGTAATCCCGTTAAGGCAGACATTTCAATGTCAATAGTCCGGAGAGCCGAATCGATGATTTTATTTTTATTTTCCAAACAATTCTTTATTTTATTTGTTAAACTTTAAAAAAAAATGTATATATTTGAATTATCAATAAATTGCAAAAAAACTTTTAATGCAAATTTAAGATTAAATTTTTAAAAGAACTTTTATTTAATATTTTTTTGTAATTTAGTTTTGAATAATATTTCATTATGACAGAAGCACAAATATCTGAACTCAAACAAGCATTAAAACGTTATTTCGGTTTTGACCAATTCAAAGGTTTGCAAGAAGAAGTAACGAAAAGCATTATGGACGATCATCATACCTTTGCCGTAATGCCCACCGGTGGTGGAAAATCGTTAACCTATCAATTGCCGGCTTTACTCAAAGACGGAACAGCTATTGTTGTCTCGCCATTGATTGCCTTGATGAAAAATCAGGTTGATGCCTTGCGGGGTATTTCCGAAAACCCCGGCATTGTACATTTGCTAAATTCAACTTTAAACAAAACCGAAACCCGGCAAGTTAAAGAAGATATCCGCAACGGTATTACAAAGTTACTTTATGTAGCACCCGAATCGCTCAAAAAAGAAGAAAATGTAGAATTTTTGCGTTCTGTCAAACTGTCTTTTATTGCTATTGACGAAGCGCATTGTATTTCGGAATGGGGACACGATTTCAGACCCGAATACGGTAATTTACGAAAAATCATTGATGAAATCAATCCCGATTTGCCTATTATTGCTTTAACAGCAACGGCAACAACCAAAGTGCAAGAAGATATTTTGAAAAACCTGCATATTCAAGACGCCAATGTTTTTAAGGCGTCATTTAACCGTCCCAATTTGTTTTACGAAGTACGTCCAAAGACCAAAGACGTTGATAAAGAACTAATTAAGTTTATAAAAGAAAGGGAAGGGCAATCAGGCATTATCTATACATTGAGCCGTAAATCCGTTGAAAATCTGGTGCAAGTTTTACAAGTCAACGGTATCAAAGCCATACCTTACCACGCAGGATTGGACAGCAAAACCCGCTCCAAACATCAAGATATGTTTTTGATGAACGAAGCCGACGTAGTTGTAGCAACAATTGCCTTTGGTATGGGTATTGATAAACCCGATGTGCGTTTTGTCATTCACTACGATATGCCCAAAAGTTTGGAAAGCTATTATCAGGAAACCGGTCGCGCCGGACGTGACGGCGGTGTCGGACATTGTTTGGCTTTTTATTCATATAAAGATATTGAAAAACTTGAAAAATTCATCACGCAAAACAAAACCATTTCCGAAAAAGAAATCGCCACTGCCCTACTCAACGAAGTAATTGCTTATGCAGAAACCTCTATTTCGCGCCGTCAGTTTTTGCTACACTATTTTGGCGAAGAATTTGACCCGGCAACCGGCGAAGGCGGTGATATGGACGACAATGTCCGTAATCCGAAAAAGAAAATTGAAGCTAAAGATGAAGTTCTGAAAGTCTTATCGGTTATTGATAAAACCAAAGAAATATACAAGGCAAAAGAAGTTATCAACACTTTGATTGGCAAAGAAAACGCCTTAATAAAATCACACAACACTCATAAACATGACTATTTCGGTATCGGCAAAGACAAAGAAGACCATTTTTGGATGGCTTTGATACGCCAGTTACTGGTAGCCGGTTACTTAAAAAAACAAATTGAAAATTACGGTGTTTTACAATTGACGGATATGGGACGTGAGTTTCTCGAAAACCCACAATCCTTCATGATGACCGAAGATCATAGATATGATGAAGCTATCTCTACTGCAAATATAGGTAAAACGGCTATTGCGGATGAAAAATTACTAAAAATGCTCAAATCGCTCCGGCAAGACGTTTCCCGCAAAAAAGGCGTACCACCGTATGTTATTTTTCAAGAGCCTTCACTCGAAGATATGTCACTCAAATATCCGACCACCATTGAAGAATTATCCAAAATTTACGGGGTCGGTGAAGGAAAAGCCCGTAAATACGGCAAGCCGTTTGTGGAACTGATTGCCAAATACGTCGAAGAAAATGATATCGTTCGTCCTGAAGATTTTGTGGTTAAATCAACAGCAAGTCGCTCGGCGCTCAAAATATTTATCATCAAAAGTACCGACCGCAAAATACCTCTCGATGATATAGCCGCCGCCAAAGGTTTGACCATGGAAGAACTCATCAAAGAAATAGAACAAATTGTCTATATGGGTACCAAACTCAATATTGATTACTATTTGGACGAAATTTTTGACGAAGAACAGCTTGAAGAACTGCACGACTACTTTATGGAAGCAGAATCTGACAAAATCAGCTTGGCCATGGAAGAATTTGAAGGCGAATATGAAGAAGAAGAACTGCGACTGTTTAGAATTAAGTTTATTAGTGATATTGCGAATTAGTTGAAAGTTACACTTCGACAAGCTCAGTGACCTGAGTTGAATGTTAAAAGTTTTTTTAGTGCAAAGTACCTAATAGAAAGCATCAGTGCGGTTCAATAGAAAATTTATAATTATTTAAGTGACACCTAAAAATCCAAACTTTCTAAATTTCTTAATGTTTAAAAATCCCGTACTTCATTTTTGATTATTTTATCGTATTTTTGTGCAAGTAAAAAAAGACAGAACTTATGCATAAGAATATCAAACTCGCTATAGCACTCATCATTTTCGGATTGGCAATTTGGCAATTTACCGAAAGCAATATCGGTAATGGTATTGCCTTGATTTTTCTTACTTTTCTCGTAATCTTTTTATATGTCAGAAACGAATATTTGTTGATGGCTTTTTTAAGATTGCGAAAAGAAGATATGGACGGCGCAGATAAATGGCTGTCAAAAATCAAAAATCCGAAAGCGCAATTGATTAAACCGCAAGAGGCTTATTATTATTTGCTTAAAGGTACTTTAATCCAACGCACTAATTTACCGCAATCCGAGAAATTTTTTCGTCAAGCTCTTGCTACCGGTTTGATGATGGACCACGATAAAGCCATGGCAAAATTAAATCTGGCAGGTATCGCCATTTCCAAACGCCGTAATCGTGAAGCGATTAATC
>JALVLX010000129.1 GCA_027032855.1 Flavobacteriales bacterium
ATTTACCGATAGTACAATTTTACCGCGTCTATTTGGATAATGCTACGCCCTTCTACAATGTTTACGGTGGCACGCAAGACAACAACAGTTACGGTGGACCGTCTAGAAGTATCAGAGCCGAAGGTGTCAACAAATCCGATTGGACGGTAACCGTCGGTGGTGACGGATTTTGGGGTGCCGTTGACCCTACAAATCCTAACATTGTCTATTCCGAATATCAATACGGCAACCTGTTCCGCTACGATAAAAAAAGCGGACAACGGATAAAAATCAAACCTATACCCGGGAAAGATGAAAAAACTTTCCGTTGGAATTGGAGTGCCCCGTTCATCATAAGCCCGCACAATCACAAACGTTTGTATCTCGCCGCAGAACGCTTGTTCAAAAGCGATGATATGGGTAATTCGTGGCAAGAAATCAGCCCCGATTTAACCGCACAAATCGACCGCAATACTTGGCAAGTGATGGGAAAATATTGGTCCGCGGAAGCCGTTCGTAAAGATGTATCTACATCCTTATACGGTACTTTGGTATCGTTGGATGAATCGCCCGTACAAGAAGGTTTACTCTATACCGGATCTGATGATGGTGTGATACAAGTCACTGAAAATAATGGCAAAAATTGGCGTAAAATTGACAAATTTCCCGGTGTGCCACAATACACTTATGTCAGCGATATTTTTGCCGACCGCTTCGATGCCAACACGGTTTATGCAAGCTTTGATAACCGCAAACGCAACGATTTCAAACCTTACCTGCTCAAAAGTACTGACAAAGGCAAATCATGGAAAAGTATAACCGGCAATTTAACTGACAATCAAGCGATTCACAGTATTTCGCAAGACACAAAAAACAAAAATTTATTATTTGCAGGCACCGAGTTAGGTATTTATTTTTCGGTGGACGGAGGAAGTAACTGGACGCAACTCAAAAACGGTATTCCCGATGTTGCCGTTCGTGATATTGCCATTCAAGCCCGCGAAAACGATTTGGTTTTGGCAACCTTCGGACGTGGCTTCTATATCTTGGACGATATCAGCCCTTTGAGACAAATTTCAAAAGATTTCTTACAAAGCAACGACAGCTATTTGTTTCCGGTCAAAGATGCTTTGCAATATGTGCAAACGCATAAAAAATATGGTCAAGGCGAAACGGATTTTTATGCGCCAAACCCGCCTTACGGTGCCATTTTTACCTATTATCTGAAAGATGTGCCAACATCTACCACCGAAGCCCGTCGTAAAAAAGAGAAGGCATTGTTTAAAAAAGGTGAAAAAATCAAGCAACCGACTTGGAAGGAATTACACGATGAAAAATTGGAAGAACCTTCGTATCTGTTGTTTACCATTACCGATGATGAAAACAATGTGGTCAAAAAAGTGCTAGCCAAACCCCAAAAAGGGATTCATCGCGTTAGCTGGAATTTGAAGTATGATAATCCTTTTCCGGTCAATGAAGATTTGAAAAAATTCAATCCTTTTGAAAAAGACGATTTCGGTATTGCTGTATTGCCCGGCACGTATCACGTTAAAATGGATTTGTATGACAAAGGTCAACTGAAACCACTGACAAAACAGGTAAGTTTTCAAGTCAAACGTTTGAACAATACCACTTTACCACCGGCTGATGATAAAGAATTCAAAGCATATTTTGCTGACTTACAACATACGATGAAACAACTGCACAAACTGGATCATCAAGTAGCGAAAATGAAAAAAACTATCACTTTAATGAAGCAAACCGCTTTAAAATCCGCCAAAGCCGGAACCGGTTTGATGACAATTATCCAAAGAGCCGAAAAATACATCAACAAATTGGTTTTTGCTTTGCACGGTGTCCGTCCGAAAGCAAGTTACGAAGAAATTCCGCCACACAAATTGCCGTTAGATGAGCGCTTTTCCCGTTTGGCTTGGATTCATATCAATTCGACCGCACCTATAACGGCAACGGAAAAAACACAATTAAAAATTGTCAAAGAAGAAATAGAAGAATTAAAACCGCAAGCGGATAAAATTCAGAAAGAACAAATTGATAAAATTGCGCAAAAGTTTGATGCTATTGATGCGCCTTGGACGCCCGGGCGGGAATAATTTTAGATTTTAGAAATTGTTTTTCAATTCGGTGTTTAGTTTTATTTTTTTTAATGCGTTTTTTACGTAAAGAAAATGTTAACCACAGAGTAACACAGAGTAAATTTCACAGAGTTCCACAGAGTATAAACTCCGTGTAACTCTGTGTAAAACTCAGTGAAACTCTGTGGTAAAAAAGTATAATTTTGAGCACCGTAAGTGCGACATATTTGTAGGAAAAAATTTACATCCGTTCCTCCAGCAATTCAAAGGCTTCAAAAACCGCCGGACAAATTGACGTGTTTTTGAGGTGCAGGTTCAGTAATTGCACATTCTTTTTACGGTTCAAATGCGGGTATTCGCGACAAGCTTTAGGTCGCACTTCGTAAATCATACAATAATTGTCCGCATCAAGAAAAACACAAGGCGTCTGTTGCATCATCCATAAACCGTCAGTGTCTTTTTTGAGATATTTGTCGATGAATTCCGCCGGCTTTAGTCGTAAGAATTTGGCAATCCGGTCAATATCTTTTTCCGTGACTATAGGGCTGGTTGTTTTACAGCAATTGGCACAAGCCAAACAATCTATCCGGTTAAAAACTTCATCGTGAATGTCGTTCATCACATAATCAAAATTTTTAGGCGGTCGTTTTTTGATTTTTTGAACCAACTTTTTAAAGCGCTTTTGATTGAGACGAGCTTGTTCGGGTAAGTTTTTTAGTTGGTCGTTCATCTGAGTTGAAAATATTTTTGTGCTTCACATTTTACTCTAAAAGCCAATCAATTACATTAAGTTTTTTAATGCCGTTTATATTCGCGTTATCATAATCCAATGTCAATAAAAATTTTGGATAATTATCTTTAATCTTTTCAAATGCCGAAATTTCACGATTAAATGTTTTTTCGTCAGTAACGGTATATGCCACCTGATAATATTCACGCTCATTGTTTGCTTTTTGAACTACAAAATCTATTTCCCTATCATTATATTTTCCAACATACACTTTTCCTCCGCGCCTCAATAATTCGAGATAGACAACATTTTCAAGTTTGCGACCTAAATCTGCCTCGTATTTGTTTGTAGCGGTAATATTTTTCAAACCTAAATCAACCACGTAATATTTTTCATTTATTGAAAGTAGCTCTTTCCCTCTGATATCGTAACGGGGCGCTTCGTATAAAATATAAGATTGGGTCAAAAAATTCAAATACTTGATAATAGTATTATGCGAAATTTTCTTTGTTGAATTATGATTTAATTGATTTGCAATATTTGTCGGAGAAACATAAGACCCTACAAAATCAAAGAGAAAACTCACGACACGTTGTAATTTATTTACATTTCGCAAATTATGTCGTTGCGCGATATCTTTTATTAAAACTGTATCGTATATGGATTGCAAATAATCAGTTACTAAATTTTCATCAACTTTGGAAAGTGTTACCGCTTCGGGAAAAGAGCTACTGTTTAGATACTTTCTAAACAGTCTGTCTATATTATTTTGCTCGTCAAAGGCAGCTACATATTCTTTAAAAGAAAAAGGCAAAAGGTTGATAGCGATATATCTTCCGGTTAAAAGAGTCGCCAGTTCACTCGAAAGTAAATAAGCATTTGACCCGGTAATATACAAATCAATATTTTTCTTAGTAAATAAACTGTTAACTAATTTTTCGAAATCATTTATCAGTTGTACTTCGTCTAAAAAAATGTAAAACTTGTCTTCGGGTGTAACTTTTTCTATGATTTCATCATACAAAGTTATCCAATTTGTCAGATGCAAATTCTCTCTTTCTTCAAAGTTGAGAAAAATAATTTTGTCCGGTTCAATCCCGTCATTAAGTAATTCATTCTTAAACGCTTCTAAAAGCGTAGATTTACCACAACGTCTTATTCCGGTAATTACTTTTATCAAATTCCGGTCTTTTAATTGCCTTAACTTTTTAAGATATGTCTCCCTTTTAACCACTTTTTTTCTACAAAGATAACACCTTACTGACGAAAATCCAAAAAAATGCGATTTTTCGTCAGTAAGAGTTTTTGTTTGAAATAAATAGAGATCTTTTTAATAAGAATCAACTACTACCTGTCCCCATACATTTCTTCGTAATACTTTTGATAATCTCCGGAAGTAACATTGTTGAGCCA
Organism: Flavobacteriales bacterium; assembly: GCA_027032855.1. Classification (GTDB taxonomy): domain Bacteria; phylum Bacteroidota; class Bacteroidia; order Flavobacteriales; family Flavobacteriaceae; genus WGBX01. The sequence goes on from JALVLX010000129.1 coordinate 4,216, forward strand.
TACTTCGTTTTCGAGATACCAATCTATGGTTTTTGACAAGCCTTCGGAGAAATTCACCGATGGTTTCCATCCGAGTTCACGGTTGATTTTACTAGCGTCAATGGCATAACGTTTATCATGTCCCGGGCGGTCTTTAACAAATGTAATCAATTTACGAGAAGTGCCTTCGGGACGTCCGAGTTTTTCATCAACCAAATCGCAGAGCAAGTGAATCAAGTCAATGTTTGTATATTCGTTAAATCCGCCTACATTGTAAGTTTCGCCGGCTTTACCTTCGGTAAAAATCATATCAATGGCGCGAGCATGGTCAATCACGTACAACCAATCGCGGGTATATTGTCCGTCGCCGTAAACCGGTAGCGGTTTGTTGTGCTTAATATTATTGATAAACAGCGGAATCAATTTTTCGGGAAACTGATTGGGTCCGTAATTGTTGGAACAGTTGGATATGACTGTCGGCATACCGTAGGTATCATGGTAACTGCGCACAAAATGGTCGGAAGCCGCTTTGGATGCCGAATAAGGTGAATGTGGGTCGTAAGGGGTATCTTCGGTAAACAAACCGGTTTTGCCCAGCGAACCGTAAACTTCATCGGTTGAAATATGGTAAAACAGTTTATCGTTAAAATCGTTTTGCCATAAATTTCTGGCAGTATTGAGCAGGTTGACCGTACCTATCACATTGGTTTCCACAAATTCCAAAGGATTCTCAATAGAGCGGTCCACATGCGATTCCGCCGCCAAATGAATGACGCCGTCAAAATGATATTTTTCAAATAAATCTTTGAGAAAATCCGCATCACGAATATCGCCTCGCACAAAGGTGTAATTCGGTTTGTCAGCTACGTCGGCAATATTTTCCAAATTGCCGGCATAAGTCAATAGGTCCAGATTGACAAATTGCGTATCAGGATATTTATTGACCATTAATCTGACAACGTGTGAACCAATGAATCCGGCACCGCCGGTGATTAAGATGTTTTTTTTGTTCATTTTTATAATACTGGTTATTTGGTTAATCGGTTATTTGGTGATATTGGTTATATGGTTATTTGGTTAATCGGTTATTTGGTGATATTGGTTATATGGTTATTTGGTTAATCGGTTATTTGGTGATATTGGTTATATGGTTATTTGGTTAATCGGTTATTTGATATGACCTGTCATTTCGCACTTCGCACTTTATCGCTTTCCACTTGCTATATTGCAACAGCTTTTAAGCTCAAATCCATATTACTTACCGAATGCGTCAAAGCACCCGATGAGATAAAATCCACACCACATTCGGCATATTGACGTAAAGTTTTTTCGGTAATACCACCCGATGCTTCGGTTTCAAAACGCCCGTTGATTAATTTAACGGCAGTTCGCAAATCGTCAAAACTAAAATTGTCGAGCATCACTCTATCCACCTGCCCTACTCTCAATACTTCCGCCACTTCATCCAAATCACGGGTTTCTATTTCAATTTTCAGTTTCAAATTATTATCTTTCAGATATTTATTGGTTTTCAAAATAGCTTGCTCAATGCCACCGGCAAAATCGATATGATTGTCTTTGAGCATCACCATATCGTAAAGCCCGAAGCGGTGATTGGTACCACCACCTATTCTGACCGCCCATTTTTCCAACGCTCTGATGCCCGGTGTGGTTTTACGCGTATCCAGAATTTTTGTTTTCAAATCAGCCAATATATCTACATACTTTCGCGTTTTCGTAGCAATGGCACTCATGCGTTGCATAGCGTTGAGCAATAAACGTTCGGCTTTCAATATCGACTGAGAATGTCCGCTGACTTTAAACGCCACATCACCGTAACGCACAAAACTTCCATCGGGTATCATAACCGTCATTTTCAAATCCGGATCGACGTGTTGAAACACACGCCGGGCAAATTCCACACCAGCCAAAATACCATCATCTTTAACCAATAATTGCGCCGTTCCGGTAGCATCTGCGGGTATGCAAGCCAACGAGCTATGGTCACCATCGCCTATATCTTCCCGTAAGGCATTGGTGATTATCAAATCTAATTCTTTCTCAAATTGTTCCTTTGTCATCATAGGACAAATATACGGTATTTTTTTTCAAAATTACGGTTAATTGGTAATACAAAAAGGGATAGTTTTCATCTGTTATATACAGCTTTGCAAAGGAATAAATAAGTGGGGCTATGTTATTTTGTGTGGGTTATTATAAATTAGGTTTAATAATCATGGTTATAATCTTTTTATATAATTTCACCCCTACGGGGTTTATGTTTTTAACATCATAAATTTTCTATAAATATATCACCCCTTCGGGGTTTACTAAATAAACCCAAAGGGGTGACATTATTTTAATAAAACAATTAAACAAAGTCTTTGAATCCCAAGGGGGGGACATTATTATTTGATATATATTCCCCACCTAAAACAATATAGAGCCAAATAAGTTTAGTACTTTTGTAAGCAAATAATATCCAAATGACAAAATCAGACATAAAATTAATTGAAAATACTAAAAAATTTGTCAAACAAAGCCTTGAAAAAGCTGAAGCGGGACATGATTATTGGCACATTCTACGTGTACTTAAATCATCACAAAAAATAGCCGAACAAGAAGGTGGCAATCTTTTGGTTGTAACGCTGGGCGCACTTCTGCACGATATTGCAGATGCCAAATTTCATCAAGGAGATGAAAGCGTTGGACCTAAAATTGCACGGGATTTTTTACAGTCGGAACAGGTGCCTGAAGATGTCATTAACCACATCATAAAAATCATTGAAAACATCTCTTTTAAAAATTCATTGGAGGGACAGAAATTTTCGAGTTTGGAATTACAAATAATCCAAGATGCTGACCGTTTGGATGCAATTGGCGCTATCGGTATTGCCAGAGCTTTTGTTTACGGCGGTTATAAAAACAACCCTATTTACGATCCAAGTTTAAAACCGAATCTAAACATGGACAAGAAGACTTACAAAAAGGGAAATACTACAACGATTAATCATTTTTACGAAAAATTATTAAAATTAAAAGACTTAATGAATACCCCTACAGGTGCAAAATTGGCTGAAGATAGACACCGGTTTATGCTTGAATTTTTGGAACAGTTTTACAAGGAATGGGAAGTGTAGTGACTAGTTTCAAATAGCAAGTATGAAGAGTGAGATTTCTCACTTCGTTCGAAATGACAGCACACCTAACTCTCAATTCCTCAAATATTTGCTAATTTTGCAAAAAATAATATCACGTAAATATGAAACTACTAATGATTTATTGCGACCGGTTTGCATACAAACCACAAGTAAAAACTTTGCCGGACTTTCCTAACTATGAAGACGGTGAAGCCTTTGAAAATGTTTTGGTGGCTTTTATACAAATGGAAGAAACTGACGCCGAAGATACAAAATACTATGAAACAAAATTGGTAAAAAGTTTAAAATGGGCAGCTAAAAAGAATGAAACAAATCATATCATTTTACATTCCTTTGCCCATTTATCCATGAGTAAAGCCGAACCGCAACTAACCAAAACTTTCTTTGATATAGTTGACGAGCGCTTAAAAAATACCGGTTATGACGTTAGTCAAACGCCTTTTGGATATTTTTTGGACATTGATGTAAAAGCACCGGGGCGTTCGAGTGCACGGATTTTTAAAACTTTTGAAAAATAAGCCTATCACTTAAAATGACATTTTGATTTGTTTGATATTTTGAACAATTGTTATAAAACAAAAAAGTCCCGAAAATTCGGGACTTTTTTATATGATAGAATGAATAACTTCTATTTTTTAACCACTTTAAAGGCAGTTACTTCACCATTTACTTGAACTTTAACAAAATACATACCATTGGTTAAATGGCTCATATCAATTTTTTGTTCGGTAGCATTAGGTTGCAACTTCATTACTTCCTGTCCGCTAACATTAAAAATATTTACAGCTTGAATATTATCTTTTGCTTGAATATTTAATGTATTGGAAACAGGATTAGGATAGAATTTTAATCCTTCAATATTATTTTCGGAAACAGCTCCCGAGTTAACATCATAAGCACAAATACCTATATCTCCAAAATCATTATTACTATATCCCCAAACTCTAACGTATAAAGTTTCACCGGCAGTTCTTCCTGAAAGTTCAATCATAGAAAAGAAACCTGAACCATCATCATCGTTACAATCAATCATGTTCAAAGTAGTACAATCACCATCATATACGGCCAAACCTGTGTCATTAACATCACTACCGGCAACACTACTGGTTTCTATCACAACATGTCCTGAAGCAGGTACTTGAATACTGTACCATATATCTCCACCTTGATAATTTCCACAACCCGGAGAAGGAACTCCTGAATCAGATGCGCTATAATTTGAACCGATTACCGGTGTACAAGTAGATGAAACGGTTAAAGCTTCAGCCGTATCACAAGTATCATTTGCCGGTGGCGGTGGCGGTGTAGCAATACAAACATCAAATTCCTGACCGTCATTTGACGCATCATAACCATAAACTCTCAAATAATATGTCGTTCCAACAGTAAGACCGGTAACAGTCATTGTTTCAGGATCACTATCTTGTACAAAAGTAAGGCTATTACAACCATTTGTTCCATCATATAATCCCATACCCATGTCTGTAGAAGAACCTATTATAGCTGACACATTTAGTAATTTTACGATATGTGCATCATTTGTAGCTACAAAACTGAACCAAACATCATTATTAGGATCTCCAATTACATCATCAGGTTGCGAAGAAGCTGTTGCATTTATAGTTGTACCATGTGTTGTTACCCCACAGGTATCATCGGGGTTAACCGTTAAAGCAATAGCATTATCACAATCATCATTGGCAGGCGTTCCTGTAGGTTCTTTTTCCAAAACAATATTAAATGGTCCGGCATTGAAATCGTCGTGCCAAACTTGAAGTGTATATGAAGTACCGGCTGTTAAACCCGTAAAGAGTTTGCTTGAACCGTTATTTTGACAATCCAATTCATTACCACCACAGCTATCATATAAAGCTGCTTCAATATTATTACCTGTTGCTCCGGCGGTTTTGACCAAAACACTGGTTTCACCTGCGGGTAGGGTAAAGGTGTACCAAACATCTAAATTTGTACCATAATCATCACAAGTTGGATGCATTCCGCTATCAGTTGCAAAAGTTGTATCGCCATCTGTTTCGTTACCGGCACCGGCACCATAATCATAAACAGTTAAATCAATAGCATCCGAACATTCATCATTTGCAGGAGCTGAAGGTGTTTTTTCAATAACAATATCAAAAGCACCGGCATTAAAATCATCGTGCCAAACTTGTAGCGTATAAGTTGTACCGGCTACTAATCCGGGGAATATTTTACTACTTCCGTTATTTTGACAATCTAATTCTGTTCCGTTACAGCCACCATCATAAAGTGCTGCTTCAATATCATTACCGGCTGGTCCACTGGTTAAAACCATAACGCTGTCTGTACCTGCAGGCACTGTAAATGTGTACCATACATCTAAGTTGGTACCATAATTATCACAACTTGGATGTTGGTTGCTATCAGTAGCATAAGTTGTATCACCTGCCGTTTCATTACCTGCAGAAGCACCTGTATCATAAACAGTTAAATCAATAGCACCTGAACACTCATCATTTGCCGGTGGCGGTGGAGGTGTACCAATACAAACATCAAATTCTTGTGCATGATCTAAATCAGAAAACCAGTCATAAACTCTAAGATAGTAAGTTGTTCCTGCTGTAAGACCTCCAGCCACAAAAACTTCAGGGTCACTATCATCAACTAAAGTTAAAGCACTACAACCACCTGAGCCATCATAAAGTCCCATCCCCATATCGGTTGAAGTTCCCATCACACTTACAATGTTTAATAGGGATATTGTATGAATACTTTGAGTCGCAACAAATGAGAACCATACATCATTATTTGGTGTTCCGGTTACATCATCGGGTTGAGATGAAGCCGTAGCATCTAAAGTTGTAGCATGTGTAACTGTACCACAAGCTAAATCGGGGTTAACCGTTAAAGCGATAGCATTATCACAATCGTCGTTTGCAGGCGGAGGTCCTGAGGTGATACCTGTTAGCGGGCCTGCCCAAAAACTTTGATTGTAACTGGAACAAAGGCTACGAACATAAATTTCATAAGTTGTAGATTGCGTTAAGCCGGTTATTTGATATTCATAAGCATTACTGACAACAGCAGAATTTGTTGCAGTATTAGGGTCAAAACCGGGCGCTCCCCAAACTACTTCATAATCATCAATTCCCTGCACACCTGTCCATTGAATATCCAAATAATCCATACCTCTATCACTTAGTGCTAAATTGTCAGGCAATTCACAGTAAGGCATAGGAGCAACATTTACCTCGTCAATAAAGAAGTCATGAGCATGATCTCCTACGTACTTAAAAGCAATGTAGATATCTTGATTGGCATAAGATGACAAATCAACCATTTCTTTATTCCATTGCAACCAAGTATTTGGATAATTAGCAGGAGAGTACTCATTCAACTGTGTAAAATCACCGGGATTTGCTACCGGATCATTTGAAGCAGTTGAGATATATGCCGCTGAAAAATTGTAAGCGGTTGACCAACGGCCTCGCCAGTAAAATGTTAATTCATAATCTGTACCAACATGAATTACATCACTAACAACCCATGAAGTAGATTCTGCTGTGATATCTACACCTTCGTGAGCTAAATAATGGGTTCCGTCATGCGCATACCCTGTCTGATCCATGACTTGAAATCCGGGATCGTCGGAAGCGGATTGATAAGTTGTCCATCCATTAGGAACACTACCAACAGAAGTTGTTTCAAAACTTTCAAATTGTGCATTCAAATGAAATGAAATTGTAGCCATTAAAGCAAACAGCCAAAGTGTAATTTTTTTCATAATCAAATTATTTTTTTTATATCGGACTAAAATACAAAAAAAAATCAATATTCAAAACATTTTCTTTTATTAAAATTCCTAATATTAAAAAGTTTATTATTTTTGGCATTATTATTGTAAAAAAATAAGAAAAAA
>JALVLX010000130.1 GCA_027032855.1 Flavobacteriales bacterium
TGTTTGAAATAAAAAAAAATATTTAAAAAAATTAAAAAAAATACTAAAAACAATTTGAAAAAAGTGAAAATATCACCAATTAATACTTTTTTTTATATCTTGCGCTAAGTAACAAAAAAACTTGACTATGAAAAAAATTATTTTATTTGCTTTATTTTTGGGTATTGGTTTTAGTAGTTTTGCCCAACAATTAAACGGAACAGTTGTTGATAAAGCTAACTATCCCATTCCGGGAGCCAATGTGTATGTAAAAGAAACACAACAAGGAACAATAACTGATTTTGACGGAAAGTTTTCAATTGACATTAAAGAATTTCCGGTAAGCATTGAGGTATCTTTTGTAGGTTATAAACCTGTAACAAAAACATTAAACGGACCGGAAACATTGAATATTATTTTACAGGATAATAATGAGTTTCTTGATGATGTGGTTGTAACTGCTTCTAGAGGAAAAGAAAAAATCAAAGAATCTCCTGTAAGTATTGAGCGTATGAGTTTAAAAGAAATTCGTCGCAATACAGCACCATCTTTTTATGACGGGTTGAGCAATTTGAAAGGTGTTGATTTGAATACCAATTCTTTAACTTTTCAGTCGGTTAATACACGTGGCTTTGCTACTTTTTCAAATAATCGTTTCTTGCAGTTGATTGATGGAATGGACAATACATCACCGGCATTAAATTTTCCGTTAGGAAATTTAGTCGGTATCAATGAGCTTGATGTTCAAAGTGTTGAGATTCTGCCGGGTGCAGCTTCAGCCCTTTATGGTGCCAATGCTTTTAACGGTGTTTTGAATATGCGTAGTAAAAATCCATTTAATTATAAAGGTCTTGGTGCTTATGTGAAATATGGTATGACTAAACAAGAAGCCGCCGGCTCCAATGCTTATACTGATATTGGTGTACGTTATGCATGGGGAGGTGATTACGCTGCAGCCAAAGTTAATTTTTCATTTCTAAAAGGTACCGATTGGTTTGCCGTTGACGAAAGTGATATTGATATGGATCCATTTAACCAAGCCGTAAAAGGAAATAGAACTTCTAACCCGTCTTATGACGGCATGAATGTTTACGGTGATGAGATAGCAAGCAATTTTGATTTAAATACTGTTTTTAATTCACAGCCTCCGGCAGTTGCAGCTTTATTAAGTATTGATGAAAAGGTTAGAGTTTCTCGTACAGGATACGCCGAAAAAGATTTAACCGATTACAAAGCCAAAAGTTTTAAAGCGGATATGGCTTTTCATTATCGACCAAGCGGTCAGCCGGGGAAATTGGAATTTATTTGGAATTCGAGATTCGGAACCGGAAAAACTATTTATCAAGGAAGCAACCGTTATGTTTTGGACGGTATTTTAATACACCAACATAAATTAGAAATTAGAAATAAAAACTGGTTTATTAGAGGATATTATACCGGTGAAGATGCCGGAAATTCATATGATACAAGATTTACAGCATGGAACATTAATAGAAGATGGATGTCTGATGAAGATTGGTTTGGTTTTTATCTAGCCCGTTATTCTCTTGCACGACAGGGAATTATGTTTAGTGATGAATATGGCATACCTGTTTTGAGTGGTGGTGTACCTGTTCCTGACCCTCACGGACCTTATTCTGAAGCTGAAGCACATCAAATTGCCCGTGATTATGCCGATAACGGTAACATGGCAATAGGACAACCTAAGGCGACTCGTTTTATACCGGGAACAAAAGAATTTAAGCAAGCCTTTGAAGATGTTACCAATGATCCTGATTTTATAACAGGCGGTAAATTTATTGACAATACAACATTAAAACATGTAGAAGCTAATTATAACTTTAGAGATTTGGTTGATTTTGCCGAGATTCAAGTTGGTGGATCGTTAAGACGTTTTTCTTTACATTCCGAAGGAACCATTTTTACAGACTATCCGGAGTTGAGCCCTATCAATATTGACGAATCAGCTGCTTATGTGCAAGTGAGTAAAAAATTGATGGATGATAAATTGAAATTGGCTACTTCTTTACGTTATGATAAGCAAAAGAATTTTGACGGTAATTTCTCACCGAGATTTTCTGCTGTTTATTCAACCGGTGAAAACAAACAACACAATTTCAGATTATCTTATCAAACCGGTTTTAGAAATCCTACAACACAAGATTTGTATATTGGTTTGAATGTAGGTTTCTTTACTTTGGTTGGTGGTGCGCCTGACAACTGGGATCGTTATAAAGAAGAAGTGATAGCTAAAGATCCAAATACAGGTACTGAATTTCCCGCTACAATCACAGGTAGAGATGCTTATACAAACTCATATACTTTAGCTTCTGTCATGAAATATAAACAAACAGGTGTTCTTACAGACTTGGAAGTTGCTAAAGTTGATAAAATAAGACCTGAACAAGTCAGCACCATTGAGTTTGGATACCGTGGTAGTTTGTTAGAAAACTTAAGTTTGGATATGGCTGTTTATTACAATAAATACAATGGCTTTGGTGCGGGTACTCGAGTCTTGGCATTATCCAGTCAAGTTGGAACAGTTGATAATATTGCTAATGCAATACCGGCGCTTGCTTCAGAAGCTGTAAAACCTTTCCAATTATATACCAATGCTAAATCAACAGTGATTTCTTACGGAGCCGATTTCGGATTTAATTATAAATTTGGTGATTACATGGTTGGGTTGATTTATGATTATGCCAAATTTGATTATGACAAAGAAGTAGAGGGTGAAGATTTTCAAGCAGGATTTAATACACCGGAACATCGTGTAAAAGTGTCTTTGGGAAATGATAATTTGTATAAAGGTTTTGGTTTTAAAGTTGATTATAAATACCAAACCGAATATTTGTGGGAAGCTACTTTTGCAACTGCCATGGTTCCTGCAAGAAGTATTTTGGATGCACAAATCAATTATAATATTAAAAAATATAAAACCAAGATTAAGCTCGGTGGTTCTAATATTTTGGGTACGGAATATTTGCCGGCGCCCGGAACCGGAAAAGTCGGTAGTATTTTCTACGTTGGTTTGACTTACGGAAACTAAAAAGTCTAATATATATAATGTAAAAACGGTTACCTTTTCGGTAGCCGTTTTTTTTTATAATATGAAATTACTCTTTGGGTTTATATGCAATATCTACAAAACCAAATCAGCTTCTTTGTGGTATTTTTTTGATAAATTCATCAGCATGTCTTTTACCATAGCTTCCAAATCGTATTGATGTTGCCATTGCCAATCTTCGTGAGCTGTTTGGTCATCAATTGATTCCGGCCATGAAGCGGCGATAGCTTGACGGAAGTCCGGTTGGTATGAGATGCTGAAGTCCGGTAAGAATTTTTGAATACTTCCGGCCAATTCTTCCGGAGTAAAACTAACACCGGCAATATTGTAAGAGTTATGAATACTCAAGGTGTCTTTGTCAGCTTCCATAATTTGGATTGTTGCTCTAATGGCATCGGGCATATACATCATGGGCAGGCGTGTATCTGCAGCTAAAAATGAGGTGTAAAAGTTTTTATTGAGAGCATCATGAAATATTTCAACGGCATAATCTGTTGTACCACCTCCCGGCATGGTTTTCCAGCTGATAATGCCGGGATAACGCACACTGCGAACATCAACATCAAAATGTTCCCGGTAATATTCAATCCAACGTTCACCGGCCAGTTTGCTGATGCCGTAAACGGTGTTAGGATCCATAATGGTATTCTGGGGTGTGTTGGTGCGTGGGGTGTGAGGTCCGAAAACGGCGATAGAACTCGGCCAAAATAATTTCTTGATAAGGCCTTCTTTTGCTAATTCCAGAGCATTGAACAAAATCTCCATATTGATATCCCAAGCTTTAGCCGGCATTTTTTCAGCATTGGCTGATAAGATAGCCGCCATCAAATAGACTTCATCTATTTGATGTGAGATGAGCGCTTGACGTACAGCTTCCTTGTCTGTTGCATCAAGTAAGATAAAATGTTGGTCACTTATTTCAGGTT
>JALVLX010000131.1 GCA_027032855.1 Flavobacteriales bacterium
TGATGGCATATCCGCACGGCTGTATCGAACAAACCACTTCGTCTGTTTTTCCGCAGTTGTATTTACCGGATTTGGTTGATTTAACGAATACTCAAAAAGCTGAAATCCAAGACAATATCACTGCCGGTATCGAACGGCTGAAAAGTTTCCAATTGACCAACGGCGGTTTTACCTATTGGCCCGGCGAAGGCGGTTATGCCGATGATTGGGGAACGAATTATGCCGGACATTTCTTGGTAGAAGCCAAAAATAAAGGTTATGTCATACCCGGTAATCTGTTTCAAGATTGGATTAGCTATCAGAAAAAACGTGCCGGCGATTGGTCGCTAAACAAAAATGCACAGAATTATATCCGCCGTTCGCAACAGCTGATACAAGCTTATCGTTTATATACTTTGGCGCTTGCCGGTAGTCCCGAATTGGGTGCCATGAACCGCCTGCGCGAAACGGCAAACTTGTATCCGGTAGCACAGTGGCAGTTGATAGCCGCTTATGATTTAGCCGGAAAAAGCTCGGTAGCCCGTCAAATGATGCAAAACCTGACAACACAAGTGGATACATATCAAGAATTGGCATATACTTACGGCAATTCGCATCGTGATGAAGCTATTATCTTACGTACTTTGGTACAACTCAATGAAATGGGTAAAGCCAAAAAATTGTTGGATCAAATTTCTGCTGATTTATCGTCTGACCAATGGTTTAGCACCCAAACTGTGGCGTATGAACTGCTCGCTGTTTCGTCATTTGTTGAGAAAGGCAAAAGCGGTCCTATGAAGTTTGAACTGACCGTAAACGGCAAACGCAAAACCTATAAATCCAGCAAAACCATTATGCAAATTCCTTTGACTTACCGTTCAAGCGGTGCATCTGCCGTGGCGTTGAATAATGAAGGTAAGCAAACGCTGTTTGTCAAACTTTACAACACCGGAAAACCTTTGGAAAGTGGCGACTTGGCAAGTGCCGAAAATCTAATCATGGACATTAATTATTATAATGTATCCGGCAACTCGATTGATGTCAGTCAAATCAAACAAGGTACGGATTTCGTCATTGAAGTGATAGTCAAGCATCCGGGAATATTGAAAGATTATCAAAATATGGCATTAACGCAGATATTCCCTTCGGGTTGGGAGATTACCAATAGCCGTTTGGATAATGTTTCGCAATGGAAATCCGACACGTTTACCTATCAAGACATTCGTGATGACCGTGTGATGACGTATTTTGATTTAAACCGCAATAAAACCAAAACATTTCGTATCATGGCGAACGCATCTTATACGGGAGAATTTTATCTGCCTAGTGTAAAATGTGAAGCGATGTATGATCACAACATTATTGCGGTAACGAATGGAAAATGGGTAAAAGTGGAAAGGTAGTTGAAAGTTTGTAAAGTTCGTAAAGTTTATAATGTTTGTAAAGTTCGTAATGTTTATAATGTTTGTAATGTTTTTTGTAGAGACGTACGACCCGTACGTCTCATATCAAAAACACACCCCGTAGTCCGATAATATGAAACAATATAAAAATTGACCCCATAGGGGAGACCTGTTAGGTTTCCAAAACCTGATAGGTCTGTGATATGTGTGTATGCCACCGGTGACGTTATTTTTTCATTTCGGATTTTAGATTTTCGATTTTTTGAACCCCGTAGGGGTGATATGATTATAGAAAATATTTAGGACATTTCAATCAAACAACCCCGAAGGGGTGACATTATTTAAACAACAAACAAACCCCGTAAGTGCGCCCTGTTTGTAGATTGCAACAAAACAAATGATAGCTCCGTAGGTGCGCCCTGTTCCCACTTTCAACTTTTAACATTTCACTTTCAACTGTTTTGAAAATTATCGTAATTTTGCAAAAATTTAAAAATCAAGTATGCTAACAGTAAATAATGTATCCGTTCAGTTCGGTAAACGGGTTTTGTTTGACGAAGTCAATGCGCAATTTAAAAAAGGCAATACCTATGGTATCATTGGTGCCAATGGTGCCGGAAAATCTACTTTCTTAAAAGTTTTGTCGGGGGAAATAGAACCGACCACAGGCACCGTGCATCTAGAACCGGGTAAACGTATGTCCGTGTTAAAACAGGATCACAATGCATTTAATGATTATACGGTTTTGGATACCGTGATTATGGGAAATCAGGATTTGTTTAAAATCCAAAAGGAGCTGGACGAATTGTATGCCAACCCGGACCCGACGGACAAGGAAGTGGAGCGTATGGGTGAATTGCAAGAGCGTTTTGAAGAAATGAACGGTTGGAATGCCGAAAGTGATGCGGCTATTTTATTGTCAAACTTAGGCGTTCCGGAAGATTTGCATTTTGTCAAAATGTCGGAACTGGAAAGCAAAATGAAAGTGCGGGTGCTGTTGGCGCAGGCATTGTTTGGCAATCCGGATGTATTGATTATGGACGAGCCGACCAACGATTTGGATTTTGAAACCATATCGTGGTTGGAAGATTTTTTGGCAAACTATGAAAACACGGTGATTGTCGTTTCTCACGACCGTCACTTCCTTGATGCCGTCAGTACTCATACGGTAGATATAGATTACAACAAATTGAATTTTTATACCGGAAACTATTCGTTTTGGTACAATGCCAGCCAGTTGAAAGCCAAGCAACGGGCGCAACAAAATAAGAAAGCTGAAGAGCGCAAGAAAGAATTGGAAGATTTTATCCGTCGTTTTTCTGCCAATGTTGCCAAATCAAAGCAAGCAACGGCTCGTAAAAAAATGATTGAAAAACTCAATATCGACGAAGTAAAACCTTCGAGCCGGCGGTATCCGGGTATAATTTTTCAACCCGAGCGCGAAGCGGGAGATCAAATTTTTGAAACCGAAAATTTGTCAAAAAGTATAGATGAAGATTTGCTGTTTTCCAAAACAGATATCAATCTCAACAAAGGCGATAAAGTGGCGTTGATTTCCAAAGATTCGCGAGCTGTTACGGCATTTTACGAAATAGTTACAGGAAATTTGGACCCCGATACCGGCAGTTACCGTTGGGGTGTTACCACGACACAAGCTTATTTACCGGCGGATAACGATAGTTATTTCCAAGAAGATTTATCATTGGTTGACTGGTTGCGACAATATGCCAAAACCGATGAAGAACGCGAAGATGTTTATCTACGGGGCTTTTTAGGCAAAATGTTGTTTAGTGGTGACGAGGCTTTGAAGTCTGTGAAAGTTTTATCGGGAGGCGAGAAGGTTAGAGCTATGTTGTCGCGAATGATGATGAAAAAAGCTAACATTTTGCTGTTGGACGAACCCACCAACCACTTGGATTTGGAATCCATTCAAGCTTTGAACAACGCTTTGATAAATTTTCCCGGAACTATCATTTTTACCACACGAGACCATGCTTTTGCGCAATCGGTTGCTAACAGAATTATTGAGATTACACCAAAAGGCACTATTGACCGTCTGATGACTTTTGATGAATATTTGAGCGATAAGAAAATCAAAGAATTACGGGAGAAGATGTATAGTTGAGTTGAAGGTTGAAAGTTAAAACCAAAAATCTTTTCTTAAAAATAATATTTAATCCCCAATCCGATACTGTTGATGCGGTTATCAGGGTAGCGGTAGTTTTTGATTCCTGCGGTAAAACGCCAATGTGACAGGAAATAATTGAGTTGTACTTGGTAGTTTTTGATGGTAACCGGGTCAAAATAAGCCCAGTGCGCTTGACCTTCTACGCTGAGGTGGTTTCTGATAAACAATTCGGAGCCGATGTGATAGGTTAAGGCATTGTGGTTTGTAGGATTTTCGGAAAACATAGCACCTAATCCATACCATAAGTCAAAGCGTCTGGTTCGGATGCGGTGATAACTAAACGAGATGTCGGTTTGTGACAGATAATTTCCTCTTGAAGCACCCGGTAGTTTAACATAATCAATCTGAAGAGATGCCCGTTTGAGAAAACGAAGATTAAGATTGGCAT
>JALVLX010000132.1 GCA_027032855.1 Flavobacteriales bacterium
TTCTTACTACCCATAAGACGAGGATATCGCCAATACCGGATAAAATCATAAATGCGGCATAAAAAAACAATAACAAATTGTGATAAATACTTAATGAAATCAGAAGGGGGATGATGCCTAAAATAATAGTAGGCATTATTACAATTATTCTAAAATGTTTGACTTTGACCGGCTCTTGACAAGTTGCATAAGGCGCCAGCATCTCTTTATTGAAACCGAATTTGACGGTTTTCCAACCGGACCGGTTGTATTTTGCAAAAAAATAACCGTGAATAAATTCGTGAATGATAATACTTATAATTGTCACTATAAAAAATAGTCCAATGAATGATAAAGCTTTCCCGTTTTTGAAGTCTTTGATATATGATTTGAGAGTAAAAAACTCATCTATTAAGAAGAAATAAGCTAATAAAACCAAAACCAAAACAATAATCAGATGCAGTATTATTATGCCTTGAGCCAGGGTTTTTTCAGGAATTTTCCTTTCATTAATATTGGTAAGCATAGCCGGTTTTGTATTTGTACAACACAAATTTACAAAAAAACAGATGCGTTCATTTGAAAACAAAGTATTAAATTTACCGGACGAAAAAGAAGAGGTAAAATGATTAAACGCGAAACCATAGATAAAATTTTTGATACGGTCAGGGTTGAAGAAGTCATTGGCGACTTTGTCAACTTGAAACGTGCCGGAAGCAACTTGAAGGGATACAGTCCTTTTAACGATGAAAAAACCCCGTCGTTTATGGTTTCGCCGTCTAAGCAGATTTGGAAAGATTTCAGTTCGGGCAAAGGTGGCAACGCTGTCACTTTTTTGATGGAGCACGAGCGAATGACCTATCCCGAAGCCTTGCGCTGGCTGGCCAAACGCTACAATATTGAGATAGAAGAAACAGAGCAAACAGCCGAAGAAAAACAAAAACAAACCGAGCGCGAAGCCATGTTCTTGGTTTTGGAATTTGCCAAAAACTGGTTTAAAACACAAATGTTTGAAACCGGTACAGGCAAGTCGGTCGGGTTGGGATATTTTAAGAGCCGGGGCTTTCGTCAGGAAACTTTAAAATTGTTTGAAACCGGTTTTTCGCCAGATGTCCGCGATGCTTTTACCAAAGCGGCGCTTGCCAAAGGTTTTAAAAAAGAATTTTTGATAAAAACCGGCTTGACTTTTGAAGGCAATAACCAACTCATTGACCGTTTTCGCGGGCGTATCATGTTTCCCATACACAGTATGAGCGGTCGTGTTTTGGGCTTTGGCGGGCGTATTTTGGACAGCAGTAAAAAGATCGCAAAATATATCAATTCGCCCGAAAACGATATTTATCACAAGAGTAAAATCTTGTACGGTATATACCAAGCCAAACAACAAATAGTCAAGGACGATCAATGCATTTTGGTGGAAGGTTATACCGATGTGATGGCGTTTCATCAAGCGGGCATAAAGAATACGGTAGCTTCATCCGGTACGGCATTGACCGTTGAGCAAATTCAACTCATCAAACGTTTGACCAAAAACATTCTCGTTATTTTTGATGGCGACCGCGCCGGTATCAGTGCTGCATTGCGCGGTATTGATATGATTTTGGAGCAGGGTCTCAACGTCAAAGTATTACTGTTGCCTGACGGAGAAGACCCGGATAGTTTTAGCAAAAATATCAGTACGGACGAGCTCATCTTGTATATTGCGGACAACACCAAGGATTTTATCAAATTTAAAGCACAATTGCTGCAAGATGAAGCCAAAAACGATCCCTTAAAAAAAGGCGAGTTGATTAGAAACATTATTGAAAGTATTGCCAAAATCCCCAATGCTGTTCAACAAGAGATTTATGTCAAAGAAGTGGCACAGATTATGGATATGACCGAAGCGGTTTTATTTCGAGAGTTGGCATTGGTCTTAAAAGGCATTTCGCGCCGTGCCGAAAAAGATGCTTTGCGACAAAAACGTCAAGAAAGCTTGAAGCCTGTTACCAAAACCAAACCGGAAATACCGGTGCTGAGCAAGCGGGAAGTTTTGGAACGAGAAATCATCAAGCTGTTACTGCTTTACGGCAACAAAGAAGTAGAAGTAGAGGACTGGGACGTGAAGGAAATCCCCGAAGATAATACGGAACCGGTACTTGAAAAATTTGTGCGGACTACGGTTGTAGCTGATGAAATTTACAAGCAACTGCAAGAAGACGAGATGGAGTTTAGCAACCCAATCTTTAAAAAACTTTACCAATTAATTATACACAAAAGTTTGGAACGGCAACCGATTGAAGTTTCTCAGCTGATGTCAGAGCTTTCTGAAGAAGAAGCGCGTATCGTTTCAGATATTTTGATGGAAGAAGAAAAATACGATTTGGCCAATTGGGAAAAACACAGCATTGATGTAAAGTCCAAGGAAATGACTTTGGGTTGGCACTTGATGGACGTTTTGCTCAATTTGCGCCGTTTGTTGATACAAGATTTGATCAATGAGCAAAAAGAAAGTTTGAAAGACATAGAAACAGACAGCGACCGCATTGATATTTTTAACAATATTAAAGATTATTTGTTTTTGTTTAAGCTGGTTTCCACCCGGCTTTTCAGAATGGCATAGGATTCTTAATATTTGAGGGGCTATGTTTTTTTGTGTGGGTAATAATAAATTAGGTTTAATAATCATATAATCATGGTTATTTTATATAATGTCACCCCTACGGGGTTTAATGTTTTTAACGTCATAAATTTTCTATAAATATATCACCCCTTCGGGGTTTAACCAAATTGAAAATTTGAAATCGCAAATCTGCACCTCGGTACAATTTTGCTCCTTCGTCACAAAATCACTCGGTGACCTATAAAATCGTAAATCTGACATTATTATTTGATATATAATATTACCCACCTAAATCAATATAGAGCCAAATTTGATTTGTGATTTAACATTTTTTTACTACTTTTGTTTTAATGAAAAACAAGCAAATGAAGTTAGAAAAATACATATCGGATTTATTGTATCGTTATGATTTAGTGATTGTTCCCGGTTTTGGTGGCATTATAGGGAGAAGAAAACCGGCACGTTTGGACCGTGACACTTACATTTTTTCGCCACCATACAAGGATCTATCATTTAATGTGCAATTGCAACAAAATGACGGTTTATTGGCCAACTATATCGCCGATGTAGCCGGTATGTCTTATGCCGAAAGTTTGAAAGCCATTGAAGAAACCGTTCAAGAATGGCGCCGTATTTTGCAAGAAGAAAAACGTTTGAAAATAGACCAAATCGGGATTTTCAATTTGATGGCTGATGATAAAATCTTGTTTTTACCATTGACAACGCGTAATTTTCTTGCCGAAGCTTACGGTTTGACTTCTTTTGTTTACAAACCGCTTATGCGTCAGCCAGCAGAACCGGCGGTTAACGAACCTGAGGTTAAGCAAACAGTAGAACCTGTTGAAAAACAACCTGTTGAAGAAGACGTGTTTGAAGAACTTGCAGCAGAAATTCCGGTACAAAAATCTAGAAACGATTATAGATTTTGGAAATATGCTGCGGTGTTTGTAGTGGGATTGGGACTGTTTACAGCCGGTATCGGTATGTTACGTCATTATAATCAAGTTCAAGACGAGCCTGTTTTTCAAAAAGCAACTTTTGTTTTAAAACAAGATTTTCCTGCGGTAAAAATTTCTACTCCCGGGACAAAAACTGTCAAGAAGGTAGAAAAAGCTGTAAAACCTGAAGCACCTGCCGATAAATATTTTATCATTAGCGGGGCGTTTAGAGATAAAACCAATGCCGAAAAGAAAATACAAATGCTGAAAAAAGCCGGTTACCCTGCCACTATTGCCGGACAAAACAAACTAGGCTTGTGGTTGGTAGCTTATCAAGGTTTTGCCTCGCATGATGATGCCGTTCAAACTTTGAACAATCTCAAAAAACAACACCCGGGTGTTTGGATTTTTAATAAAAAATAATTTTTCTTGAAATTTTTTTGGCGCATTTTTATTCCGGTCTTTATGTTAAGTCTGGGAGTATGGTATGTTTTGGACAGCTCTTCACGCTACAATTTCAGTTTTAAATGTCCCAATCCCCAAGATGTCCGCATCTTTAACAAGGATACTATTTCCGATACACAATTGCACTACCAAAAATACTTTGAGCAAGAACGTTATCGTTTTCCGCGGGACAGTGTTTTTCACATCAAGATACGTCGTAATGTGCCGTTAATCAGCTTTTTAACTGAAAAAGACCTGTCTGTTACTTCTCAAAAAGCCTTACTGAAATTTTTAAACAATCCGCAAAATTTTTCTTGGCGTAGCAATGAAATGCTCTACAAGCAGGCAGATTATATTTTGTATTTTTATAACAAAGAACACCGGCTCATTGGCAAATTGTGGTTATGCCTGTCTTGTCATTTGCTTAAAGCCGTACCGTTTACGCCTAATATCAAGTTCGGACGTGTAAAAGAAGCAAAAATGCGTGAGTTGTTGCAGATGATTTTTTGAAAAAACACAAAAAAACAAAACCTTATGTGCCTTATGTGGTTCAAAAAATCTGAAATCAAAAATAATGTCACCCCTTCGGGGTTTATGTTCAATTATTACACATATTTTCTTTAATCATTTTACCCCTACGGGGTTTAATGTTTTTAATGTCATAAATTTCCTCATTGTTTTATTTACAAACAGGGCGCACCTAACGGCGCTCAACGGTATTTTCCTATTGATTTATCTACAAACAGGGCGCACCTAACGGCGCTCAACGGTATTTTCCTATTGATTTATCTACAAACAGGGCGCACCTAACGGCGCTCAATATTATCCGTATGTCGTTAATTTCACACCAGAATTTGCCTTTCAAATAATTACCCCGTAGGGGTAAACTGTTTGTAGAAAAAACAACGAAACCCCAAAATTAGCTCCGTAGGAGCGACCTGTAATATCACGTTGTTATTTCAGGTAACCCTAAGGGGTTCAACCAAATTGCAAATCTGAAATCTGCACCTCGGTACAATTTTTGCTCTTTCATCGCAAAAATCACTCGGTGACCGGATTTCCTCAAACACCGGTCACTTCGGTACAATTTTGCTCGTCCCTCGCAAAATCACTCAGCGACCTACTTTTCAATTCATCAAATTAGAAATTAGAAGTTAGAAGTTAGAAATGTTTAGCAATTATCAAAAAAAGTTATATTCTATGAAGCACAAAAAATCTGAAATCTGAAATCAACATAGTTCCTCAATTATTTTACAGTATTTCATACATTTTTCCCGGTAGAGAGGCAATCACATTCTTTAATTCCATTTGCAATAAAACCTGTGCCGTTTTTGAAATGGGCATTTGCAGTTTGATGGCTATTTCGTCCAAAGACAGTTTGGTTTCGGCTTGTAGCAAATCAAAAATCAGCTGTTCGTCATCGGTCAAGTCTATAAAGAGGTTGAGTTGCGGACTGGCAGGTTTGACTTTTTCTTCAGACCATTGTAGCATGTCAATAATATCTTGTGCACTTGTGACTAGTGCAGCCTTATTCCTCTTTATCAAGTTATTGCAACCTTTGCTAAAAGTGTCGGAAGTACGTCCCGGAACGGCAAACACGTCGCGGTTATATGAGTTGGCAATTTCGGCAGTAACCAAGGCGCCGCCTTTTTCGCCGGACTCCACGACTAATGTTGCTTCAGACATGCCGGCAACAATGCGGTTGCGTTTTAAAAAATTGTTGCGGTCAACCGGATCGGTGTGCCAAAATTCGGAAATCAGTCCGCCGTTGTCACGCATTTGACGGGCTATTTTTTGATGAATATTGGGATAAATCCGTTGAAAACCATGACCTAAAACACCAATGGTTGGCAAGTCGTGTTTTAAAGCATTTAAATGTGCTTCAATATCCACCCCGTAAGCCAATCCGCTGACAATAATAGGTTTGTAGGGTGCCAACACTTCCATAAATTCGGCCACTACACGTTTGCCGTAAGAGGTAATATTGCGTGTCCCGACTATGCTGAGCATTTTAGAAGTGTTCAAATCTACATTACCTTGATAAAAAAACAAGATGGGACCATCGGGCGCATGCTGTAAGCGATAGGGATAGTCTTTGTCAAAAATGCTAACGACTTTTATGTTGTTTTGCTCAATATATTTCAATTCGTCAGAGACCCTTTGCCAGTCATTAAATTTTTTCAAACTTTCAATCATAACCGTCCCGACATCTTGCACTTCAATATCATTTTTATTCGCCGCTTCAAATATTGCACTAGCAGAGCCAAAATGACGCAACAATTTTTTAGCCGATATATCCCCGATGTTTTTGACTTTTTGAAGGGCTAAAAGATAATAAAGAGCTTCTGTATCCATTTACAAAAATTGTGTATTTTTAAAAACTTAAATATAAACATTTTCATCAAATTGGTTTGGTGGGATTTTTGTTATAAAATTGATAAATTTTATTAGTTATGAAAAGAATAATCAGTGGTATTTTTTTGGTCTTCACTTTGAGCCTTACGGCACAAAACCCGTATTTTGAGATTAGCAAACAAATGGAAATCTATAATGATGCTCTCAAACAATTGTCAACAAATTACATAGATGACATCAATTTTGGCGATTTGATGCAAAAAAACACCAAACGCATGCTGAATGGCTTGGACCGCTTCACGACTTTTTATGACGAACAGGGCATTTTGAACCAAAAGATGCGACAAGAAGGACACTTTGGCGGATTGGGGGTGCGGGTACGTTATAGAGACAGTTTGATTTTGGTTACGGATATTTTTATGGATACACCTGCTGCCGAAAAACTCAAAGCCGGCGATGAGATATGGAAAATTGGTGATAAAAAAGTATCAGAACTGTCAAGCAAAGTGGCTTCTACCCTTCTTAAAGGAGAAGCTGGTAGTGAAGTGGCATTGGAAATAAAACGCAACGGCAAAATGATACCGGTCAAAATAAAGCGTGCCGATATCAAACTCGATGCTGTTACCGGCACCTATCTCGATGGAGATATTGGCTATATCCGGTTTGTAAAGTTTAACAAATTGGCTTCACGTCAGGTCAAAAAAGCGTTGTTAGACCTTAAAGAAAAGGGTGCTAAAAAACTGATTATTGATGTGCGTGGCAATCCGGGAGGCTTTCTCAATGAAGTTGTCAAAATAGTAAACTTTTTTATCCCGCAAGGCAAGGTGGTAGTGACTACCAAGGGGCGTTTTGAAAAATTTAATAAAACTTACAGTACAAAAAATCCGTCAGTTGATGAGGAAATTCCGGTGGTTATTTTGGTCAACAATCGTTCTGCATCGGCTTCCGAAATTTTGTCGGGAAGCTTGCAAGACTACGACCGTGCCGTTATTATTGGTGATACAACTTACGGTAAAGGTTTGGTGCAACGTACCTATAAACTCAAATACGGTACGTATATGAAGCAGACCATTTCAAAATACTATATTCCTTCGGGGCGTTTGATACAAAAAATAGACTATTGGCATCGCGACAAAAACGGCAAACCGCTGTTGATGCGCGACAATTTGAAGGAAAAAGAATTTAAAACCACCAATGGTAGAATAGTCCATAACTTGGGAGGTGTGGTGCCGGATATTGAAATGAAAACAGACATTACGGAAACGCTCATCAAAGATTTAATAAATAAAAATATTTTGTTTGATTTTGCTACGTGGTACTATTATCACCAACCGCAACCCGCCAAACCGGAAGATTTTAAACTGACGGATCAAGATTTCGACCGGTTATTAAAATTTATGGCGGATAAAGATTTATATCCAAAAAGTGATGCCGAAAAAATATTGGCAAAAGCCAAGAAAAAAGCACAAAAAGAGAACCAAGATGCTACAGTTATCAAAATGTATGAAGAGCTGGAAAAATCATATAAATTGCACAATATTAATGTGTTGAGAAAATATAAAGACTATATTTTATCGGAATTGTCAAAAGATTTGATCAAGCGTTATTTTCAAAAAGACGCTTTGATAGAATACAATGTTAAGCACGATGCGGTTATTTTAAAAGCCAAGGAAGTTTTGAACAATCCGAAGCAGTATAATAAGATATTGGGGAAAAAGTAAGTATCAAGTAGCATGTAACAAGTATCAAGTTAAATAATCCGAAAAAAAGTTTTTTACGGAAAAATTCCGTACATTTGCAATATAATAATTTTAAAAGCATATTAAAAATGAACAGCAAGCAGGCAAGGTTTGAATTAAGATTAAATCAAGAAGATAAATTATTTTTTGAGCAGGCATCTCAATTGGCCGGATTTAAAACCTTATCAAGTTTTGTGTTGACAGCATTGAGAAGTTATGCAACGAAAGTGTTTCAGGAGAATGAGAAAATTTTGATTTCACAAAAGGAAAAAGAAACATTTTTTGATGCGGTTTTTTCTAATGCGGAGCCAAATGATGCCTTAAAAAAAGCGACTACAAAATACTTGAAAACGGATTTATGACCTTTAAAAAAGCTTTGCTGCAAAAACAACACAATAGAGATTTGTTTGATTGCGGTGTGTCTTCACTTAACCATTACATTAAGAAACAAGCCGGTCAAGATGTTAGAAAAAAATTGTCAGTTTGTTTTGTTTTTACTGAACAAAATGATGTAAAAGGTTACTATACGCTTTCAGGAAATAGTATTCCTTTGGAAGATGTGCCGGAAAAATATCTTCATAAAATTCCCAAATCATATACCAATGTTCCTGTAATTTTATTAGGACGCTTGGCTATTGACAAGAGTTTTCACGGAAAAGGATTTGGAGAATATTTATTGATAGACGCTTTGAAAGAGTGTTGGACAGTTGCCAAAGAGAAAATTGGGGCAATGGCCGTAATTGTGGATCCGGTAAATGAAAATGCCGAAAAATTTTATCAAAAATATGGGTTTATTAAATTGGAAAAAAGTGGCAAAATGTTTATCCCGATGAATACAATCAATAAACTTTTCGAATAAATTTTGATTAACCCCTACTGACTAGACGCTTGTTACAAGATACTAGCAACTAAAAGTTGTACGTAATATAACCTTGTTGGAGAGCCGGAGCATTATTGTCAGCATTAAAAAAACTGTCTAAAGCGGCTTCAACGGCACTTTCAATAAGACATTCGGCTTTGTTTGTAGATTTTTTGGGATTATATTTAGCTTTGATGACCTTACCGCTTTGGTCTAATTGTATATCAACCACTATCAGACCGTTCATATATTCGGGACAAGTATAGAGTGGATTGGCCATGTAAACATCATGCCGGTTTTTGATAAAATACCGGATGTTACTATTGCCGGTAAAGCGGACTTCCTTTTTGTCTTCTTGTTTTTTTGGTGTTTCTTGTTTGCCGGCATCTATGGCTTCTTGGTTTTGCTCACGGTTTTTGTAAAACTCTTCGAGTTCTTGTTCGTGATGTTGTCTGAATTCTTCAAAAGATTGTTCTTCCTGCATGGCATTTGAGGCCATATTGGTTTTGTATTTTTGATTGATATACTTTTGAACATCAGGCAATTCCGGTTTTTCTTCGGGTTTTAAATCTTCAAAATTAAAATCATCATCAATAAATTCTACGGCATAAGTTTCTTCTTTAGGTTCTTCTTGAAATCCCAACCTAAATAAAGACACAATAATAAGCATTTCGATAAACAAAGTTATCAAAAGAGCTTTTTCGGTGTGAGATAATTTACTGAGTAGTGCGTTAAGCTTCTTCATTGTTTAAATTGTGTATCCAATCATTGATGCTAATAGCATCATTAACGTCAAAGTTGCCTATTTTAGTACGTCGTAATGATGATAAATAAGCCCCCGATTGTAAAGCACGTCCAAAATCAAAAGCCAACGAGCGGATATAAGTACCTTTACTTACCTTAACTCTAAATGCTACTTCAGGCATATCAACTGATAAAATTTCAAATTCTTTTATCTCAATATCACGAGGTTTTATTTCTACGTTTTCGCCTTTACGGGCGTGTTCGTAAAGTTTTTTACCGTTTTTTTTAACAGCAGAAAAAATAGGAGGTAGCTGTTGTTGTTTACCAATAAAATTTCGGGCGGTTTCCAAAATCATTTCGGTGGTGATATGGTCCGTTGTAAAATGTTCATTAACAGTCGTTTCCAAATCATAAGAAGGGGTTGTTGCGCCAATATAAAAAGTGCCTGTGTATTCCTTATCCAAACCTTGATATTGGTTGATGGTTTTGGTGGCTTTGCCTACACAAACCAGTAATAATCCGGTAGCTAACGGATCCAATGTACCGGCATGCCCGACTTTAAATTTTTTGAGATTAAATTTTTTTAAAATGGCATAACGCATTTTATTGACTACATCAAACGAGGTCCAATCTAAGGGCTTATCAATCAGCACGACTTGACCTTTGCGAAGTCTTTCGATTTCAGATTTTCGATTTGTTATTCCGTTCCCTTCTGGTTCGGGACGTTGCTTTGCTCCGTTTTTGGTTTCAGATTCGGGCACTGAGTGATTTTGCGAAGTATGAGCAAAATTGTACCGAAGTGCAGATTTTTGATTTGGTTGATCCATAGATGCTTTGTTGTTTGATGATATTTAGTTGTTTTATAATTTTGAATTGAGGCGTAAGGAGTTGAGGAAAAGTTTTTGTTTTTCACTTAGACGAAATATATTAAAAAAAACTTTCAACTTTTAACTAAGGTTACTGAGCCTGTCGAAGTGCAACTTTCAACTAAATTATAAGCGGTCTGACAAAGAAGTGTATCAGCAGTAAAACAATTCCGATAGCGATACGGTAGTAACCAAAGACTTTAAAACCTTTTTGGCTGACATAATTGATAAAAGTTTTGATGGCAATCATGGCTACGATGAAAGCGACTACGTTGCCAATAATCAGCAAGTTAATTTGGTGCGCTGACAAGTCAAGTCCATCTTGATAGTAATCCCAGAGTTTTTTTGCTGTCGCACCAAACATGGTGGGAACTGCTAAAAAGAATGAAAATTCGGTGGCTGTTTTGCGGTTCAATCCTTGTAGCATTCCACCTACAATGGTAGCGCCACTACGTGATACGCCGGGTATCATGGCAAGGGTTTGGTAGAACCCGATTTTCAAGGCACTTTTGTAATTGATATTTTCTTTGGTATTTTGACCGTACCAATCATCAATTTTCAATAAAATGACACCACCTAAAATCAAAGTAATGGCAACAGTTAGCGGGCTTTCGAGCAACCGGTCAATCATTTTGTTGAGCAACAAACCCAGAAAAACCGC
>JALVLX010000133.1 GCA_027032855.1 Flavobacteriales bacterium
GATCCAACCAGAACCAATTTTGTTCAAACGCCGGAAATTACCATCCTTAAAGATGACAATTTACCATACACACCTCAAAACTTGTTTGTTGGTTCGCAAATAGATTACACTATATCAGTAACCAATACAGGTAACGTGACCATAACAGATGATATCATATTAACTGATGATAATGCTACGTTGAGTATTAGTACTATTTCAGGTGGATTAACCGTAGGTCAGTCACAAACACTTACGGCAACACATATCGTGACACAAGCAGATATTGATGCCGGTGTTATCAACAACACAGTTCACGGTTCCACCTCATTCGGATTTATCAACGTTGAAGATGATTCTGATGACACCGATGCTTCATCACCTCCGGGAGATGATGATCCTACTCAAACTTTCATTTCACAAACCGTTGATTTTGTAGTAACCAAAGATGATAATCTGCCTTATGATGAGCAAGTTCTTAGTGTAGGAGACGTTATCAATTACGATATCTATCTTACCAACAACGGAAACGTTACTTTGACAAACGTTTTGATTACTGATGACAATGCCGTCATTTTATCAGGTAACCCTGTACCGAGCTTAGCTCCGGGAGCAACTGCTCACATCACGGCAATGCACACAATAGTACAAGCTGATATTGATGCCGGAGAAGTTGTAAACCAGGCTATCGGTTCAACAAACTTCCTTGGAACTGTTTATGAAGAATTATCCGATGATACGGATCCGTTATCACCGGTTGGCGATCACGACCCTACGATTACGCACATCAAAAAATTCTCAGGCGTATCGTTAACCAAAGTCGGTTATATCAGTACAACTAATATCATCTGTCCTAAACCGGGTGAAGAAATTGTATATACTTTTGAAGTGAGAAATACCGGTAACCAAAACATCTCAAATATTGAGATTCAAGACCCGCAAATTACCACACCTATAACTTATATCAGTGGTGATGTGGATGGTGATAACATGTTAGGACAAAATGAAATTTGGATTTTCAACGGTAGTATTCCGTTAGACCAAAACATGATAGATCTAGGTTTCTTTGAAAATCAAGCTGTTGTACATGGTACCAACCCTCAAAATATAAGTGTATCGGATATCTCTGATGATCCTACTGATCCTACGGATACAGATATCAACAATGATGGTGACCCAGATGATATCACACATACTGATATCCCGCAACATGCCGATTTGATTTTGCTGAAAGAAGGTCACTTTAATGATGAAAATGGTAACGGCTTAGCAGACGAAGGCGAAACTATCACTTATATATTTACTGTCAAAAACCGTTGTAATGTAACTATTCATGATATCAGCGTTACCGATCCTCTTATTGATGTCAATCCGGCTCACATTACACTTGGCGCTAACGGTGTTGACAATCAAACATTTACAGGCACTTACATGATTACATTAGCGGATATTGAACGGGGCTATGTAGAAAACTCAGCTACAGCTACAGGTTTTGATGTACACAATAATGTTGTTACTGACATATCTGATGATCCTTTGAACTTTACAAATGTTGATGTTGAAAACGACAACGAACCGGATGACCCGACAATTGTTAAAACACCTAACATTAAAATATTTGATGTCTTTACACCAAATGATGATGGCTTAAACGATCACTTCTACATTATTGGTATTGAAAGCTTTGAAAATGCAGTTGTTAAGATATACAGCCGTTGGGGGAACTTGGTATATCAAACTACCGGATACAACAATACCGATAATTATTGGGATGGTTATCAACAAGGTGATAAGAAACATAAATTACCTACAGGCGTATATTACTATGTCATTGACTTAGGTATTCCTGATGTCGATAACATCTATACCGGTTCAGTTTACTTAAATAGATAATCACACACAAACACATGAATATGAGAAATTTACATCTAATCATTGCACTTGTTATCATAAGTTTTTTTAGTAAATCTTATGCACAGCAAGACGTACAGTTTTCAGAATATATGTATAATCCGATAGCCATAAATCCTGCCTATGCAGGAACGAAAGAAGGTTTTATCATGACCGGCATGGTAAGAATGCAATGGGTCGGTATCAAAAATGCGCCTAAGTCGCAGTCCTTTTCATTGCACAGTCCTATTTTCAAAAATATGGGATTGGGATTCTCTGCAATCAATGACAACACCGGTCCTTTAAACCAAACTTTGTTTTATTGGGATTATTCATACCAAATTGATATAGATTTTGATTCACGATTGAGTTTCGGATTGAGTGGAGGCTTCCACATCTTGAATTTGGATTTGACAGGAAGAGATGCCTATCACGCCAATGACCCTGAAATCTATAATTTGAATAACAGATTTTTGCCCAATGCAGGTGTCGGGGTGTATTTCTATACATATAATTATTATCTGGGAATTTCTGCCCCTCGCCTATTGGAGCAAAATTACAGTAACACATCTACCGGTGAAGCAATGCTTCGTAAAAGTTATTTCTTTACCACCGGATATGTATTTGATTTGGATGAAGTAGTTAAAGTCAAACCGAGTATCTTGTTTAAGTATATGCATAATATTCCATTGTCTTTTGACTTCTCCATGAATTTATATCACGAACGTTGGGGAGTCGGACTGAGTTACAGACATGAAGATGCTATTATTGGCTTGTTTCAATTATTTGTAAATCAACAGCTTTCAATAGGATACTCTTATGATTACACCCTTTCCGATCTAAGACATGACAGTTCAGGCTCTCACGAATTGATGTTACGTTATGATTTTTCAAAACGAACAGATCGCTGTCGCCCTGTTAAATATTTTTAATTGGATAAGGGATAAGAGATGAATAATGAGGTATTATCCGACCTTTATAAAGCAATAAATTTACAGTTTAACAAAATAACAAAAGCCGGATTAATCTCCGGCTTTTTTATATAATATTGTTTTCTTAAAAAGAAACTTGCCTTATTATTTATTTTCATAAACATATTCCATTGAACCGGAAGTATTATTTCCGGAAATTGTTGTTGAAATCGGATAATTCTTATTATTGTAATTATAAGTATATGTAATTGTTTCATTTGAAAGAGGCATACCGTTAAATGTCATTTGAGTATTAACGGAAAGTGTATTATGACTACTAGTAATAGGCATTTCCATTGTTTCAACATTCAGAAATACATTCTTTTTATTATCATAAGTATAGGTATCTGAAATTGAAATTGAATATGAAGCATATGTGCCACTTAATGTTGTACTTGACATATCGTCGCCGTTATAAGAAATAGTACCGGAAATATCTATGGTTCCATTCTGAGTAACTGAAAATATAGATACATGTGACGGTTTATCACCGTTATAATTGGAAAAAGTTACTCTGCTTACCAAATTATTGTTTTGATCGAATTCAGCAATTTGTTCAATATGTCCGTTAGTCATTTGGTATTTTGAAACTCCACTATAATTTCCATCTGTTTTATATACAATGGAATCTAAAATCCCGTTATCCATATCGGCATAATAGTATTCTTGTATTTTCACTTCTTGTCCGTCATTAGAAGTAACTTTAATTAAATGTCTCCCGTCATATTCATAATTACTTGTTGTAGTTGTAGTCATTGATGACTTTGAAGCGTCACCGTTAATTGTATTGACAATCATTTGTGGCAAAGATAGAAGCGTAGTTGAATTGTCAGTTGAAGTTACTGTTACAGGAACAGGCTTAGTGGCATCCGCATCGTTATCTGAGTTGTCCTTTTTACAATTAATCAGTGTCAAACTAACTATTGTCAATAATAACAAAATGTGTTTTTTCATAATTTTCATTTTTTAAATTGTTTCTGACAACAAAATTAAAAAAAAAATTATAAAAAAAAACTTTTTCTATAAATAATGTTTTGGGTAGATTCAACCCCCAAATGCAACTTTTTGATTGATAAAATTAAAAAATAAATAAACAGGTTTTACAT
>JALVLX010000134.1 GCA_027032855.1 Flavobacteriales bacterium
TTTTTGCAAAACATCAGAAACTTTTTGTCCTTTGTACTTACCAAAATTGATAATTTCTTCGTTTTTGTCATTATATATAATACGACCTTGGAAGTCTGCAGCTTTAAAATAGGAGCTGAATTTGCTTAATGCTTCCATATCTTTGGGTAAGTCGTCGTATTTGTTCATTTGTGCCTTAAAGATTTCGTAAGTAGCCTTGGTGTCTGCTTCTGCTGAGTGTGCATCGGTAAGGTCGCCATCGCAATAAAAACGGTATGCTGCACTTAGATTGCGAGGTTCCATTTTGTGAAAGATGTTTTGAATGTCAATTAAGTTGTTGTTTTTCAAATCAAAATCAATACCGGCGCGTAATAATTCTTCTGCCAATAACGGTACATCAAACCTATTGGAGTTAAAACCTGCCAAATCGGCATCGTGAATCATCTCATATACTTCTGTGACTATTTCTTTAAACGTAGGCGCATCGGCTACATCTTCATCATAAATACCATGTACTTTTGAGGCTTCTTTAGGAATAGGCATTTCGGGGTTAACGCGCCAAGTTTTGGTAGTTTCCGTACCATCCGGTTCTACACGGATAATAGACATCTCTACAATGCGGTCTTTTGCAGTATTAATTCCGGTGGTTTCCAGATCAAAAAAACAAATTGGTTTGGTTAGTTGTAAAGTCATAGTTTAGTTAAAAGTTGAAAGTTAAAAGTTAAAAGTTAGTAGAGACGAATTGCATTCGTCTTATAGTATCGAGTATCAAGTAGCAAGAGACGTTGCAACGCAACGTCTGAATAATAGCAAATACGCATGTTTATATTTTTCATTTTAATGTTTTTTTATTTTTCTCTCTGAAGGCGGTGGTGCCCATTTGTTTTGCAAATCTAAGAATTTATATCCCAACTTATTGGGTTGCGGTTCTAAAACTTCGTTGATAAAAGCTTTTTGTAAAATATATTCAATCCAGTAATCTTCTTTGTTGTTTACCGGGTCAAATTTTACTTTTAAGTCTATGTTATAAAGTTTGGCAATATTATGATACCAAAATGCCGTCCAGCCGTTTTTGTATTTTTTTAAAAAGTCAAAAACCGTTTGACCGGTTTGGCGGTAAAATAATTTGGAGAGAATTCTACCTTCGCTTTGGGTCAAGTTTTTGAGTTTTGGTTCAAACTCTTTTTTAATCCAATGTTTGACTATATGCATATAACGTTTGCGCTGACGTTTGTTCATTTTTGCCAAGCGTTTGTCAAGTTTTTCCAAATTTTCACCGGATAGTTTGGCAAAAGGATAGACTTTGTAAACACGGCGTCTGATCCACCAAAAATATTTCAAATCACGGTAATTGTTAAAATGAATTTCCGGTATGATAACAACAGGTGATAGATTATAAACCGGGATGGAATCCGTTGAAGGATATAATAAAATGTCATTAGGATTGATTGGGACACTGTCTTGTTGTGCCATGCCGGTATTTGACAAGACAAGGCTTAAAATAAATAAGATATAATATCTGAATATCATAGCGTTTGGCACTAAATTTGATTTTATTGATTCAAAAATACGTATAATTATGTTTGTTTTATTTCAAACTTTAAATTTTATTGTATTTTTGACATTTCTTAATTAATCTTATCAATAATAATGCCTAAAATATTATTGTCATCTTTTTTTGTTTGGTTATTTTCAACTCAAATAATCTTTGCTCAAGAAGGCTCTTTCCGTAAGCCTTTAGATATTCCATTATATCTTTCCGGTACTTTTGGTGAATTACGTTCCAACCATTTTCATTCGGGTTTGGATATCAAAACTAACAGCACTGAAGGTTTGCCTGTTTATGCCGTTGACGATGGTTTTGTTTGCCGCATTAAAATTACCCGTAACGGTTACGGCAAAGCTTTATATGTTAAGCACGCAAACGGTTTGTCATCTGTTTATGGACATTTGCAAAGTTTTAATGATAAGATTGAGGCTTATGTCAAGAAAAAACAATATGAAAAACAGCAATTTGAAATAGAGCTTTTTCCTTATGCTGTAGAATTGTCTGTCAAAAAAGGCGAGATAATTGCTTACAGCGGTAATACCGGTGGCTCGTCCGGGCCGCACTTGCATTTTGAATTAAGAAATGTATATGAACATCCGCTCAATCCGATGGCTTTTGGCTTCAGAGTTAAAGATAAGCAAAGACCGGTGGTGCAAAACCTGTTTGTTTATCCTTTGGATAACAGGTCGGAAATCAATAAAACCGGAAAGCGGGTCAAGGTCAACTTTTCCAAGATTAACGATTCGGTTTATTTGGCTAATGAGATATCAGCTTCGGGTCGTATCGGGTTTGGTGTGCAGGCTTATGACCGGCAAGACAACGTGTTCAATCGCAACGGCTTGTATAAGATAAAAGTGACAGTTAACGGTTTGCAGATTTATGAGCATGAAATGATGGAGTTTTCTTTTGCCAATTCAAAGTATATCAATACGCTGATAGATTATCCGTATTATATCAAACACCGTCGTCGTATTCAAAAGCTTTGGGTTGAGCCTTACAATAAACTGGAAATTTACACACAGCTTGTTGATGATGGTAGTTTGGAACTTGAGCCGGGACAGAATTATCAAGTGGATATTGAACTGTCTGACTTTGATGGCAATAAAGTTTGGGCTAAAATTCCCGTAAAAGCACGTCATTATGTCAATGTCCCGCATGAACAACCAAAAAAAACACCTTACCATGTTGAAGTAAAAAAGACAAAGCAATTTAATTTATCTCCTTGGACTGTCATTTTCAGATTGCATACATCTTTTGAAAATTTTTATCTCCAAGCAAATGCCGATTCCACAACACTGCACCTGAAAAACCCGTTGAAGCCTTTGCAAAAGTCTTATATTATAAAATATCCGTTGTCGTTGATTAGGCCTGATTTACGGTCTTATGCGTATATTGCGCTATACGGCAAAAAGAAACGTACATATTATATGTATAGTGTGCATAAATATGACAGTATTGTGTCTTATACCAAAAGTTTCGGCAATTTTGTAATCCGTTATGACAGCATACCGCCCTATATCAAGCCTGCAAACTTTAAGGACGATGCCGACTTGACAGACTATCATTACTTGCGTTTTAAAATAGGCGACAAACAATCCGGTATCAAATCGTACAACGGCTATATTGACGGTGAGTGGATTTTATTGGAATACGATTACAAAAAAGCTTCTTTGATTTACAATTTTGACGACAAAAAACTAATTGGAAACCGTCACGAGTTAAAAGTCGTTGTCAAAGATGGCGTAGGGAATACCGGCGTATATAAAACCACTTTTTATCGCAAAGAATGAAGTAGCGACAACCATTTAGCTTATTGAAGTAAAGAATATAGCTCAAAAATTTGAAATTTTGAGCCGTATTTGTTATACTTGTGAGCTGAAAATATAAAATTTGATAAATTATTTAAATAAAAAATTATGCATAAAAAAATCCTGATTTTATTTTTAGCAGTGCTTTTGAGCAATGCCTGTGATATGGTTAAAGCACCTGATTTTGTTGGTATAGAAAGTATTAATTTGAAAAAAAACGCCAAAGGTAAACTGGTGTTAGTTGCCAATGCCAAATACCATAATCCTAACCTGCTGGGAGGTAAATTTAAAATCAATGATGTCAAAGTATTTGTCAATGATAAGTTTTTTGCTAATCTGAATGCAGAAACTTACGATGTACCCGCCAAAGAAGATTTTACCGTGCCGCTTGAAGTGGATTTTGACAAACGTTATTTTAAGAAAGATAATTTGTTAGATGCTTTGAATTCGGCGCTAAAAAACAAACTCAATGTCCAATACAAAGGCAAAATATATTATGTAAGTAGTGGTTTGAATGTGCCTTATACTATTGACTATACACAAGAAGTCAAACTTTATAAATAGATGCCGTCTGATACTTATCATACCATAGATAC
>JALVLX010000135.1 GCA_027032855.1 Flavobacteriales bacterium
ATAATGTTAGGTTTCTTGGACGGCAAAACCGGCTGGACCATAGCCAAAATAAATGCCAAAGGTATGCGAAAACGCTATCTTAAATTGAAGGAATTGTATAAAACTGAGGAAATGAGGAAATGAGGAAGTGAGGAAAAAATCCATTTGACAAAAATAAAATCTGAAATAAAAAACGAACAACCATATTTAGAGATTTACAATTTACAGACATCCGACATCAGATACCGACAATAGTAGGTACTGGCTATCAAATAACCAATTAACCAACAATGAACATCATTGAAATCATACATAACGGTGGCATCATTCTCTACCCTACCGATACCATTTGGGGTATTGGCGGGGATGCTACCAATCCGGAAGTCATAAAAAAAATTTATCAAATCAAAGAAAGGGAACCGGATAAAAGTCTGCTTATTTTGGTATCTTCATACAAAATGCTTCAAAAATATGTAGAAGAAATACCTTTAGAAATCTGGGAAATACTAGAAAAAAGTATCGAACCTACTACTGTTATTTACAGTAATCCTAAAAATTTACCTGCAGAATTATTGGCAAAAGACGGTTCTGTAGCCATACGGGTAGTAAAAAACGGCTTTGCCAAAGACTTAATCAAAGTAATAGATAAACCGATAATTTCTACTTCCGCTAACCTTTCCGGACAAAAATCTCCTTCAAATTTTGACGAAATTGACCCGGTAATTTTGCAACGGGTCGATTATGTTGTAAATTTGCACCGCAAAACCACAAACCGCAAAGCTTCAAGAATCATCAAATGGAGCCCGGAGACAGGTATTGAAATAATCAGAGATTAATGACAGAGAACCTATATTATCCCGAAGCCATTGAGCAACCGGTATTCAAATTAATCAGCCGTGCCGCCAAACAACTAGACAATCCCGTCTATGTCATAGGTGGCTATGTACGTGATTTTTTGCTACAACAAAAAAAAGCCAAAGATATTGACTTTGTGATTATCGGCAACGGTATTGAATTAGCCCGAAAAGTTGCCGAAATGATGCCCGAAAAACATCAGGTAAACATCTATAAAAACTACGGAACAGCTATGATTAAAACCGATGATATTGTTCTGGAATTTGTAGGTGCCCGCAAGGAATCCTATCACAAAGACAGCCGTAATCCGGTAGTTGAAAACGGCAGTATGACCGACGATCAAAACCGGCGCGATTTTACCATTAACGCACTGGCTATCAGCATAAACGATGAAGATTGGGGTAAACTGATTGACCCGTTTAACGGTGTTGAAGATTTAAGAATGCAAATTATACGTACGCCTTTAGACCCTGACATTACTTTTTCTGACGACCCTTTGCGTATGATTAGAGCTATTCGTTTTGCTTCGCAATTACAATTTAAGATTCATCCGGAAACACTGGAATCTATCAAACGGAATAAAAGCCGGCTCAAAATTTTGTCCAAAGAACGAATTATCGACGAATTTAACAAAATCATGTCGCATAATAAGCCGTCTGTTGGTTTACGTTTACTATTTGAAACCGGCTTATTGCATGAATTTTTTCCGGAACTTGTCAAACTGCAAGGTGTTGAAGAAAATGAAGGAAAATTACACAAAGATAATTTTTATCACACGCTTGAAGTGGTAGATAACATATCTCGCGAAACTGATAACCTTTGGCTTCGTTGGGCGGCTCTTTTGCATGATATAGGCAAACCTGCCACCAAACGCTATCACGACAAAAACGGTTGGTCGTTTCACGGACATGAATTTATTGGTAGCAAAATGGTACCGAAAATTTTTAAACGTCTCAAATTACCCTTGAGCCAACCCATGCATTACGTACAAAAACTGGTACTACTTAGCTCACGCCCTTTGGCATTAATTGAAGATAATGTTACAGATTCTGCAGTCAGACGCTTACTCTTTGAAGCCGGAGATGATATAGAAGACCTGATGATGCTTTGTGAAGCAGATATTACCACCAAAAACAAACGAAAATTTGAAAAATATCGTCAAAATCTGAAACAAGTACGACAAAAATTAATCGAAATTGAAGAACGTGATAAAATCCGGAATTTTCAACCGCCGGTTTCAGGTGAAGAAATAATGGCGTATTTTAATTTGAAACCGTCCAGAGAAGTGGGTATGATTAAAGAAGCCATCAAGGAAGCCATTCTGGAAGGAACCATTCCAAATGATTATAACGAAGCTTTTGCTTTTATGAAAAAAACAGGTCGGGATATCATTTTGCAAAATAGCAAAAAAGTTAATTGATAATTGTGTAAATTTGTCTAAACAAAACAGCCATGCTTTACAAACTCAGAATATTTTTAGAAACAGACGGCAAAGATGTCTATAGAGACATTGAAATTCAAGATAATGCCACCTTAGAAGATTTGCATAATGTCATAGTTAACAGTTTTGACTTTGACGGGACCGAAATGGCATCTTTTTATCTAACTGACGAAGAACTCAATCAAGGCTTTGAAATTCCATTGTTTAATATGGAAGAAAAGCCCAACAACAATATGATGTCAAATACGCTTCTGAAAGATGTAATGAGTGAAGAAAAACCCAACTTGCTGTACGTTTATGATTTTCTCAGCATGTGGCGTTTTTTAATCAATCTGATGGAAACAGGTGAAGAAGCTCCCGGCATTGAATATCCGCAAGTAGCTTTTGCACAAGGTATTAGACCTGAAGAAGCCCCGGAAATAGACTTTAGTGACCAACCCGGTGAAGAAGACGACCTGTTTGATGACGACCCTGATAATCCGTTTGGCGATTTTTACGGTTATGATGAAAATGAGTGGAACTAAAAAATAGTTAAATGTAGAAAGTTGCACTTCGGCAGGCTCAGTGACCTAAGTTTAAAGTTCAATTAACGAAATATAAAATTTCTATGAAAACAACTCCTGAAATCAGACATCGGTTAGCAGACAAAACTAATGGTAAGCAACTGCTGTTTTCCCTTTTTATGTTATTACTGCTTTCAACACAAAACTTGCCGGGACAAAGTTTTCCAAATGTCATGATTACCGATCAAAACAACCCCAATGAGCCAAGCATTATTATCAACAAAGCCAATACAAATAATATCATTGTAGGTTACAATATGTATCATTATAGTATCAGTAATGATGGCGGGCAAACCTGGACCGAAAAAATCCTGAATTCAAATTACCGTGTTTATGGCGACCCGTGTTTAATTTGTGATGATTCCGGCAATATTTATTATTTTCATTTATCATATCCTGTTTCGGGAAGTTGGATAGACAGGATTGTCTGCCAAAGTTCAACCGACGGCGGTCAAAATTTTACACTTGACACTTATGCAGGATTAAATCCACCTAAAAAACAAGATAAAGAATGGGCGACTTTTGATCCGACAACCGGAAATATTTATCTAACCTGGACACAATTTGACGAATACGGTGTCAATAACCCAAATAAGCAATCCAATATATTGTTTTCAAAATCCACTGACGAAGGACAAACTTGGTCAAGTCCCTTACAAATCAATGAAGTACCGGGCAATTGTGCTGACAGTTCTCACACGGTTGAAGGCGCTGTTCCGGCTGTTGGACCCAACGGTGAAATATATGTCAGTTGGGCAGGTATTTTGGGCTTAGTTTTTGACAAATCAACCGACGGCGGACAAACTTGGTTGACACATGACATCTTAATTGACGATATGCAAAATACTGCCGGTACCGGTTGGGATTATTATATTCCCGGAATTTACCGTTGCAACGGTATGCCGATAACCCAATGTGATACAAGCAACGGTCCATACCGGGGTACCATTTATGTCAATTGGTCTGACAATCGTAATGGTTTTAACAACACAGACATTTTTCTAACTAAATCTACCGACGGTGGACAAACTTGGTCTGCACCAATTAAAGTCAATGATGATACGGGAA
>JALVLX010000136.1 GCA_027032855.1 Flavobacteriales bacterium
TTTTCAAAAATCACTTGCATCAAATAAACACCTTTCGTCAAACTACCGACATCAATTTTTGAAACATTCCCGGTATAACTTTTAAGCAAGCGCCCCTTCAAATCGAAAATCTTAACCGCAACTGGATGAAGCATACTTTTCGATCTGATATAAAGATACTTGTATGCCGGATTAGGATAAAATGAAAAATTTAAAGCATCATATCTCTGCACATTAGTCAAAGTCTGAAAATCTGAGCTACTACCATGAAATGAATCCAAATCTACATTACCTGAAATACCGTTGACACTCCCCTGCCAAGAATATTGTTTAAACAACCAATCACTCCAGTTACCGGTATTGTTTGGTGGCGTATTTGGCGAAGTGCCGGGTTTGGCTATCCACAAACCGTAAGATGTGAGAGAATTATTCAGATAATATGCATAATGCGAGCTTAAGTATAATATAGGCTCAACTCCTGTTTGTGCTTCAACCCTGTCGAGCCAAGCTTGCACCCATGCCGTTAATTCCGACGAAGTAAAAAGCTGGTCTAAATGTGTGGACGAATTTGGGTCTTCCAAGTCTAAAACAGGTGGCAAAAATCCACTACCGATATAATTTGAAGCATGCGCAATAAAATTATCGGCATCTTCAATAGCGGTATTATTATCCGGCCGGGCAAAATGATAAGCCCCCATCACAACTCCCGCATTGATACCGTTTGTCATATAAGTGTTAAAATTAGGATCTTGATAAGTTCTGCCCTCTGTCGCTTTACAAAACGCAAAAACTTTTCCGTCGTTAGCTACCAATTGCCAATTAATATTCCCTTGATGATGCGATACATCAATCCCCAAAATACTTTGAGCCACAGAAAATTGTATCAAAAAATAAAAGACCGTTAAAAAACTGATTTTCTTCATCGTGATAGATTTTTGTTAATCAAAAAATGACTATTTGACAGGTTTTATACTGTTGATAAAATCCATATAAACCTGCCCTGCTTTTTCGTTGTCTTTAGGCAAATCATAAATAATCTCCAACGCACCTTTTTGTCCGGGAGCCATCATATAAATCTTATGTCTGACAATTGGTCTCTTAAGTAAATGTCCTTTGCCGTCACGAGTTAGATATTCATCTGTTTGCATGGCATCTAATTCTCCTATTTTAATCTTTTTCATTTTTCCGGAAGTATCCTTAGCATAATAGCTATATAAAAGTCGCCCGTATTTTCCCGGATGATAAATTAAATTTATACGGCTAAGACTTGTATTATCCAGGTAAACGGTATTTTCGGTTATTACTTCTCCTTTTAAATTTTTAGTATCAAAATCTGACAAATCTAACTTCCAATGCTCCGGAATTTGAAATTGAAAACCATATTTTTCAACCGGTTTATTTTCAGGCTCATGCCGTTCAACCTGTACCTCTTTAGTCTTTTGTTTCTGAACATTTTCTTGATGATTAACAGGTTTCGTATTACCACAAGAAATGTTCAAACTCAACGTCAGTGAAAAAATTAACAGAAGTTTCATAAATAAGGATTTAATGTTCTCTTCGCAAATTAGTAAATTCTTTTGGAAGAAACACCAATCAAAAAGAAAATAATCAAAAAAAATTAGAGACTAGCGGTTTTCTTTTGAAGGCTGATTTTGAGCTGATTGACAATAAATTCCGGCGTATTGTTGTTAATATCCACCACAATAAAATGTTTGTTTTGCCACAATTCCAAAATGCTTTCCAACAATCTTTTTCTGACGACGAATATCATATCCAGATTTTGTATCGCCATGGCTTTTTCTATAGATTCGAACCATCCCATACCTTTGAGTTCCAAGTATCCGACTTCATCAATCACCAAGAGGTCTAATTGCTCCAAATTATCCAAAATTGACTTATTGCCAAAACGCAAGCCTTTCTTAAAAAAATAAAAACGACCCATTTTGATATCATCCTCATTTGCCGGCTCACGACTACACAAATGTTGTTTTTCACCGGTTAAAATATTTTCAATATGGAAACCAAATCTTTCGCCTCTAAAATCTGTACCGTGTGCAATAATTCCGCCTATTTTTATCTCAGGATTTTCTTCCTTCAGCCGGCCTACAACCGCTTTGAGAAAAGTCGTTTTACCACTGCGTGTTTCGCCGGAGATAATGAAAATTTTGTTACGTTGCATTATTTGCCGGTAAAATTCCTGCAATAAAGTATCTGATAACGCTATTGATTTTTGTAAAATTTTCAACGGTTTAAACAACATTTTTCGTTCTTTGGAAATATGCTTTAAAATAAACGGTACGGCAGCTGTTGCCAATCCCAAAGTAGCATACAGTTGCGAATAACCTTTTTTGTACAACAAAACTTTTACCAACGGATTTTTAAGTTCGACACTAATAGCTGTAAAACTCGAGACAACTAATATAGCACGCAAAATCATTTTTGTACCTGTCAATAAACCGGCCACTTTATCCTGCCACAACCAAACTGCCATCAGTACAATAATGAGTAATTGAATCCAAAATAATGCTTTTGACAAACGTCGCAAAGATTTACCGTATCGCTTAAAAAGAAACAATAAATAAACGACTATTGGAAAAACAACATAACCCATCGAATACCATTCCAAACCAATCAAAAACAATATCAATAAAACGACATGAACAAACAAATAGACAGACCGGTAACGAAAACGGCCTATATCAAATAATTCATTTTTAATATGCCATTCTCCTGTTTCAAACTGCTGTAAAGGCTGATTTACTACAATACGTTTGCCTGTCCATTGCCCTATTAATACCGCTATCAAACCTAATAAAACATAACCGGCTACCATAATCGTAAACAGCTGATTGAAAGGCAGTTCTAAATGTGTCGTGTGCAAAAACACATAGTATAAATTCTCTAAAATTTTGACAATATCAAAGCCGTAAATCAATATGATACTGACCACTTTGTGCACAATAGCACTAAACATAGCCAAAATACCGGCTGTGGCAAAACTAAAAAAATTACGACCAAAAAGATTGAACGCCAGTTGAAACAATGCCGCTTCAATCAATATCCCGATTAACGGCCCCAAAATAATGGAAGTCGGCATCAATGAACGCATCAACGCAGCTATGATGCCGGCTTTAATAAAAAGATTTTTATCCTGCCATTTGTATGAAAAGGCTATCAACAAAACGATAGAAGAAAAAGTCAAAAAAGTTCCGGCAAATGGCAATCGCAGACTGTGAAAAAAACTACCGAAAACAATTTCAAAACTAGCCCAAATACTGCCAATAACGGCTGCTTTTAACCAAATATCCTGCTGCTTATTTTCCATTTTCAAAATTGAGTTTGTTTAATTGTTCCGGCGTATTTACATTGACAAATATAGAGCTAAATTCTCCGGCATCAACAATTTGATGTGGTATTTTTTTTAACAAATTCCGTAATTTATAATCTCCTGTGTCCAAGTGTGTTTGCAGTAGCGGAACGATATCTTTATGATATACACCGGTCAGCATTTGCAAGCGGTCACCGGCTTTAAAAACCGTCAATTTTTGTTGCATCTCGACTTGTTGTAGCAAGTATTGTAATGCCTCAACATTCAGCAACGGCATATCAACGGGTATCACAAGCGCTCTGTCATTTTTAATCTGTGGCAAGCAGGCATGCAAGCCGCCCATTGGTCCGGCATTTTGAACGGCATCGGGAATTGTTGTGTAAACTTTACCGGCAATGTCAGCATTGGAACTGACAATAATGTCACCGGTGAAATGTTGTAACAAACCAACGGCATGGTCCAAAAAACTTTTGTTCCGGAACATCAATGAAGATTTGTCTGTTCCCATTCTCAAGCTTTTGCCACCTGCTATGACTATTCCGGAAATTTCCATTTTGTGTTGATTTTAGGCAAAAATACAATAAT
>JALVLX010000137.1 GCA_027032855.1 Flavobacteriales bacterium
AATACATCACCCGAGAAAACGGACAATTCAAAACATATAAAAACACCAAAATTGCTTATTCTCCTGACGTAGTCAGTGCAGCAATACTAACTTTCAAACCAATTCAAAATCTAAAACTTCAAGCCATAACCAAATATGTCGGCAGTCAATATATGGATAACCGCAATATTGCCACTTCAAAGTTAGATAGTTATTTGGTTGAAAATATTTTGATGAGCTACAAACTCAGCGATAATAAATGGGTTAAAAATGCCTCTTTAACCTTGAAATTAAACAATGTTTTCAACAAAAAATATGCTTCAAACGGCTATATGTGGGGAGATGATGCTTATTATTTTCCACAAGCGGGTTTTAATCTCTTAGCCGGCTTAAATTTGAAGTTTTAATAAAAACTCTAAACAAAAATTCTAAATTGAAACGGCAGTTATTAAATAAAATTGCCGTTTTTTTATGTATTATTTTCAAATAAGTAAGTATAAAAATATAAAAGATAAAAAAGTATTCTTTTATTAAGAAAAAAAATATAAAAATCATTTCTTATAAAGAAAAAAGACCTATCTTTG
Organism: Flavobacteriales bacterium; assembly: GCA_027032855.1. Taxonomy (GTDB): domain Bacteria; phylum Bacteroidota; class Bacteroidia; order Flavobacteriales; family Flavobacteriaceae; genus WGBX01. The sequence continues at coordinate 564 of JALVLX010000137.1, forward strand.
ATTAGGTTAACAAACATCGCAAATGAATGAATACATATTAATTGTAGAAGACGAAGCCATTTTATACAGACGCATGAAAAAGATTCTAACCAAAGAATCTTTTGAAGTCAGCGATTACACCCCGAGTGTCGCAGAAGCTTTGCAAAGAATAGCTGAACGACGCCCCGATTTAGTGCTTTTAGACATCAAATTGCAGGGTGAATTGACCGGTATTGATTTAGGCAAAATGCTTTATGAAGATTACCATATCCCTTTTATCTACGTAACAGATTTTGACAACGATATGTTTTTTGCCAAAGCTCTCGAAACCGGACATGAATACTATTTGGTCAAAACAAAACCTCGTATCAACGCCAACGAACTGAAACGGGCAATTTATACCGCATTGAAAAAAAATCAAGAACGGAAATCTCCGGCACATACAGACAAGTTAGGCATTCAAGCATTGGTCAATTATCTGGATATTATTAAAAACCTCGGAACCAACGACATAACCCGCAAAAACATTGCTTTTGATGACATTGCTTTTTTTACCGGTGATGTGAAATTTTTACAAGAATACAGCAATGAATTTCGCAAAAATTATATTTGGCTTTTAACCCGCGACCACAAATTGTACTTTTTAAAAACCTCGTTAAAAAAACTGAGCCAAAATCTGCCCGAAAATTTTATCAGAGTAAATGACCATTATATCATTAACTTGAAACCCCCTTTTTTTGAAGGACGTATTAACACTAAAAAAATAAGAGTTTTAGGTGAAGTAATCAGTATTAGTGATTCTTACAAAACAGATTTCAACATAAAACATGATGCTTACTATCTCACATAGATTCTCACAAAACACTTTTTCTCTACAAAATAAAATTTGGTATATATATAATGTATAACCAAACACTTAAACAAATCAAAATATATTTCAATTAAGTGTTTGTCACAAAAATTACGATTAATTCCTATAAACTATCATAACTTTGCCGTACTAAAACGCAAACATTATGAAAAAATTTATTACTTTATTATCAATCATTCTAAGTTTACAATCATACAGTCAATATTTGGTTGACACCGGCGCTTTAATTCAAGGTGGCGTTGAAGATGGAGAAAAATTGGTTGAAGCATACATCAAACCATTAAATAAAGCTATTGTTTTTGGCTTGTCAGACGTAACTTACACCAAAATAAAAAGAGACGACGATCATTATTTAGATATAAATGTCAAACTGGCGTACATTAACATTCCTCAGGAAGATTGGACTTTTGACGTTACCAAACTAAACTTAAAAAACTTTGAACCTAAAGATTCCGATAAAGTTATGGCTCAAACAGTTTTTGGAGATTCATTGAAAAGCATCACTTTGGTTTCGAAAGACAAAGATTTGTTAGGACGTCCTTTAATAGAATTTGACACCCCTACAGGCAGTCAAAAATCAGCCATGCCGTTACCTTTTTTAGGGGCAACATACCGGCTAAAATACACCAACCTTTCATTAAATTTCATCCCTTATGTTCCCGTTCCCGATTCGGATTTTAAAGTAGGAATGGTAGGAATGGCCGTTCAACAAGATTTAGCCATGTTTGTAAAATCCTTAAGAGACAAACCTTTTGGCATAAGTCTGCAAGGTAGCGGTGCATACTTGTACGGTCATTCAGACTTACATATTGAACCGGGGGGCATCACTTCGCCCATCTCTATTACAATGCATACCACCGGTCCATACGATAATCAGGAAATCAATATTGCCTATACCAGCTTCAACTTTGGAACTTATTTCAACTACAATTTAGGCAAACATATTGATGTTTTTGCAGGTGGCGGTTATAATTTAGGCACTTCAAAAATAATGGTAACAGGAACTTATCCTGTGTATGTTTCCGACCCAACCGGTATGGGATCGGTTGTTGCCGAAGATATAAAAGACCCGTTGGATATCAACAACAGCTTTAGCCGTACAAAATTAGACTTTGGAGTTCGCGGGGATTGGAAGCGTCTGTTTTTTCAAGTAAATTATAGCCCGAATACTTACGGCGGTTTAGGATTTAACATCGGTTACAAAATGCTGTAAAAAAGCAAAAAAGTCACTCGATAAAAAGAAAAATAGATTTTTACTAAAAATAAAGTCTAAAATATTTGCCGGATAAAAAATAATTCATAAATTTGCACTCACTTTTGAATAAGATAAAAATATAGCGAGATGTCGAGAGTTTGTGAAATTACAGGAAAAAAAGTGATGATGGGAAACAATGTTTCTCATGCTCACAATAAAACCAGAAGAAGATTTGATATTAATCTTTTTAAAAAGAAATTTTATATTCCTGAAGAAGACCGATGGGTAACCTTAAAAGTTTCTAAGGCAGGATTGAAAATTATTGACAAAAAAGGCGTTGCTGCTGCTATCAAAGAAGCAAAAGCAAAAGGCTATTTAAAAAGAAACGTTTAAATTAGAGAAAAATGGCAAAGAAAGCAAAAGGTAACAGAGTGCAAGTCATTTTGGAATGTACAGAGCACAAAAATAGCGGTATGCCGGGAACATCCAGGTACATTACTACCAAAAACAGAAAGAACACCCCGGGAAGATTGGAATTAAAAAAGTATAATCCTATTTTGCGTAAACATACTTTACACAAAGAAATTAAATAATATTAAGACATGGCAAAGAAAACTGTAGCAACCTTACAAACAGGTTCAAAAAAATTCACGAAAGTGATCCGTTTGAAGAAATCACCTAAAACAGGTGCATATGTCTTTGAAGAAAAGATTGTTAACGCCGCTGAAGCAAAAGATTATTTCAAAAAATAATCTTTGTTAAATTATTTATAGATAAAATCCAATCTTGTATTATAAGGTTGGATTTTTTTTTGGAATTTGTTATTGAAAATCGTATTTTCGTGAAACTTATAGTTAAGGTATATGTTTAAAAAGATATTCTCAAAACAAAAAAAAGAAAGCTTGGATAAAGGTTTGGAAAAATCTAAAAAGAGCTTTTTTTCTAAACTTTCCAAAGCGGTTGCAGGAAAGTCAAAAGTTGATGACGAAGTACTAGATGATTTGGAAGAAGTACTCATCACTTCGGATGTAGGTGTTGATACGACTTTGAAAATCATTGACCGTATTGAAAAACGTGTTGCCAAAGACAAATACTTGGGGACAAATGAACTAAACAAAATTCTAAGAGAAGAAATTGCCGGTCTGTTATCGGAAAATGAGACCAACAATGCTATCAAATTCTCACCCGAAACTACCAAGCCTTATGTCATCATGGTAGTAGGTGTAAATGGCGTGGGGA
>JALVLX010000138.1 GCA_027032855.1 Flavobacteriales bacterium
TTATAAATTAGACGTAGTAGAAGTGCCGACTAACAAACCTTTGGCACGTATTGACAAAGACGATAAAATCTACAAAACCAAGCGTGAAAAATACAACGCTATTATTCAGGAAATTCAAGAACTGACCAAACAAGGCAGACCTGTTTTGGTCGGTACCACATCAGTTGAAACATCCGAATTGTTGAGCCGTTTGCTCGACCTTGTCAAAATCAAACACAACGTATTGAACGCCAAACACCACAAACGTGAAGCGGAAATAGTTTCCGAAGCCGGAAACTCCGGTGTTGTAACCATTGCCACCAACATGGCCGGTCGTGGTACGGATATCAAGTTAACGCCGGAAGTTATCAATGCCGGCGGTTTGGCTATCATCGGTACCGAACGCCACGATTCACGACGGGTTGACAGACAGTTGCGTGGTCGTGCCGGTCGTCAAGGTGACCCCGGATCATCACAGTTCTATGTGTCTTTGGAAGACAATTTGATGCGACTCTTCGGTTCTGAAAAAATTGCGAAAATCATGGACCGCTTGGGCATGAAAGAAGGTGATGTGATTCAACACCCGATGATTTCAAAATCCATTGAACGTGCCCAAAAGAAAGTAGAAGAAAACAACTTTGGTATCCGTAAACGATTGCTCGAATATGATGACGTGATGAACGCACAACGTGAATTGGTTTACAAACGCCGTCGTCACGCACTTGAAGGCGAACGTCTCAAAGTGGATATCGCCAATATGATTTATGAAGCCATTGAAACTTTGGTAGAACAAACCAAACCGGCAAAAGATTTTGAAGGATTTGAAAGGGAATTAATCACCACTTTTGCCATCAATTCACCGGTTACTAAAGATGAGTTTTTAAGCCTTTCTGACAAAGAGTTAATTGATAAACTCTACGAAACAGCTACCAAACATTATAAAGAAAAAATTGCCCGTTCGGCACAAATTGCCTTCCCGGTTATCAAGCAAGTCTATGAAAACGAAGGCGACCGCTACAAACGTATCGTTGTGCCGTTTACGGACGGCACCCGCGAAATAAAAGTCACCACCGACCTCAAAGAAGCTTACGAATCGGAAGGTAAAAAACTGGTTGATGATTTTGAAAAGAACATCTCGCTAGCCATCATCGACGAAGCTTGGAAAGAACATTTGCACAAAATGGACCAATTGAAAACATCGGTGCAAATGGCGTCTTACGAGCAAAAGGACCCGGTATTGATTTACAAATTTGAAGCTTTCGAATTGTTTAGAAATATGTTGGATAAAGTCAACAAAGACGTTTTATCGTTCTTATTCAAAGGTGACTTACCCACGCAAGACCCTAATCAAGTACAGGAAGCCCGTCAACCGCAACGCCGTAAGCCTAAATACACCGAAAGCCGCACCGACAATATCCCGTCACTCGAAGAAATGGCTGCCAACAACCGCCAAGCTATGCAAGGCGGACAAAAACAAGAAATCACTGCGCCTATCCGTAAAGGTAAAACTTATGGTCGTAACGAAATTGTTACAATCATGAATGTCAATAACGGTGAGAAAAAAGATATCAAATACAAAAAAGCCCGTCCGTTCTTAGATAGTGGTGAATGGGTAATTCAAGATTAAAAACTATATAATATAATGTAGAAAAGGACGCCGGTTTGGTGTCCTTTTTTATTTATAAAAACGAAAATACAGAATTTTATATTTGCAAAAATGTCAAAAAATGAAAATATAAAAAATCTTATTTTCAAAAATAGTTCAAAGTGAAAATATAAATTTTTATATTTGCAAAAAAAATAATAAAATGGATATTAAAGATTATAAAGCCGGAAAATACATAAAGCAAATTGGATACTATTCTTTTTTACCTGAAAAAATCTCAAAAGAATGGATTGTTTCATCACCAAAAATTAATGCTTTATTAGCCGAAGCCAACAGGCTTATTGGCGAGTTAAACGCATTTTCCCAATTGATTCCCGATATTGATTTCTTTATCAAAATGCACATATCAAAAGAAGCAACCACATCGAGCCGTATTGAAGGAACAAAAACAAATATGGAAGAAGCACTTTTAAAAAAAGAAGATATTAGTCCTGAAAAACGAGACGATTGGAGTGAAGTACAGAATTATATCAAAGCCATTAATTATTCAATTGAGCAATTGGAAAAATTACCGCTATCGAACCGGTTGTTAAGAAACACACATAAAGTTTTGTTGCAAGGTGTTCGTGGAAAATACAAGTCTCCCGGAGAATTTAGAAAAAGTCAAAATTGGATTGGACCGACTTTAAAAGATGCCGTATTTGTTCCACCACATTATTCTGATATTCCTGAACTGATGAGTGATTTGGAAAAATTCCTGAACACAATGGAATTTAACGTACCTCATTTGATAAAAATTGCCATTGCACATTATCAATTTGAAACCATTCACCCGTTTCTTGACGGCAACGGCAGACTTGGACGTTTGATGATAACCTTATATCTTGTAAACAATGATATTCTTAAAAAACCTGCATTATATTTATCGGACTTTTTAGAAAAAAACCGATTTTTATACTACGATAATTTAATGCAAGTAAGATTGAAAAATGATTTGGAACAATGGATCAAATTCTTTTTGGTCGGCATTATTGATACTTCTAAATCATCTATTCAAGTGTTTAAAGATATCATCCGATTGAAGTCTGAAATTGAAAGTAAAAAAATACCAAAAATGGGAAGCAAATCGGAAAAAGGCATGCGGATGTTAAGAATCTTATTTGAAAACCCTATCATTTCATCAAATAAATTAGTCGAAAAAATGCAAGTTGCACATTCTACGGCAAATAGACTATTATCAGATTTTGAAAACCTCGAAATTATTAAAGAATACACCGGATTTAAAAGAAATAGAAAATATATCTTTAAAGAATATTTTGAAATATTTAACGACAATTATTAGTTGCCTGCATTAAGAAATTAAGAACATTAAGTTTTCTCCGCTCTTTCCCGGGGCACTTTTCCGCTTTTCAATAGACACTTGGCACTTTCCACTTCGCACTAGGCACTTTCCACTAATAACTTACGCGCATCAAAATATTTCAAAACCGCTACCAAAATAAAACTCCACAACGTAGCAACCGCCGCACCGGCAATACCCCAAACGGGAATCAAAAACCAATTTAATACCATATTGAGCAAGGCCGCCAAAGCAGTCGCTTTAAATATCCGCCAATCTTTACGGTAAGCATAGATGATAAAATGATGTAAAAATGAAAAATTCAAAGCTATATTCCCCAAAACTAACAATACAAAAATGTAGAGTTGCTCGTTATACTGTTCTTTACCTATCACAAACAAAACCACCGGCAACAACCCCAACAATAGCACTCCGGTCGCCACGCTGTAAACAATGATTTCCTTACGAAATTGTTTAAATCTTTGCCCAAATTCCTCTTTATTCTTGTGCATGATACTTTCGACCAAGCCCGGGTACAAAACCGATATTACCAACGTAAACAAAATGATATTGAGCACATTAGCCATATTGGCAAAAAAAGCATACACCCCGACGGCTTTTTTATCCAGAAAATAATCGATGAGATAACGATCCGAAAATTCAATGGTTTTATAAGCCAAAGACCCTAAAATATATGGCAAACTCACCACCAAACCTTTGACAATCCACTGTTTGTCCAATTTGAAATTTTGCAAGGAAATCTTATGCCTTTTAGTCCAGCTGATACCCAATGAAAACAGTAACGCCAACAAATCACCGGCTAGCCAAAACCACAACACTGTTTGGACATCAATTTGGTCGTAAACAAACA
>JALVLX010000139.1 GCA_027032855.1 Flavobacteriales bacterium
AATTTCCCTTCAACAGGCACAAATTCAATGTCAATTTCGGGATATTCTTCATCTAAAATGTTGATATTTCTAATCAGTTCTTCCGAAGGTTTTTCACCCGGACTCAATACTTTTACGATTTTGACTCTTTTGGTATGTTCATTATCACGGATATACAACATTGCCTTGTTCATGTTGGCAATACTTTTACCTTTGGTAAAAAAGACAAATTCTTGACTATTGATGTCATCAATTAACTTGTCAATACCTTTATGCAAACGCAAGAAAAATTTACGGATAGGTTCAAAAATGTATTGTACAATATTGAGTAACAATTTGAGCAACATGGTACGGTTCAACATGACCATTACAAATATCAATACCGGAATAAAATACATGGTAAAAATCAACCAGTTTTCCGGATCGTCAGGATTTTCCGGTTTCATAACCAAATTACCTAACAAAGCAATAGATACGGCAGAAAAAGCTACTAAAATACCAAACCAAGGCGCTTTTTCGGGACGTGGCAAATGTTTTCTTTTGACTTTTAACAGGACATTACCAATCACAAACAATAACATTACCGATAAGAATGAAATCGTATAAACCCCTGCCAACGTGGTTACTTTACCTTTGGTAATAACTAAAACAGATACACTGAGCAAGAAGAAAAATATAATAATACGGTATGAGGCATTTCGTTTGTTCTTTTTCAAAAAGAAGTTAGGCATAATACGGTCCAAAGTCAGACGTTCCAACAAACCCGTCACACCGATATAACTGGTCAAAACAGCCCCTGATAAAACCAAAAAGGCATCAATAGATATAAATAATGCCAACCATTCACCGGCTGAATTTTCTCCCAATTGTATCAATAAAGTATTTTCGTTTACATCACCAATAGATAAAGCCGCCAACGCCAAAAATGCCATTAACGGATTCAAAATACTCACAACTATCCACATATTACGCAGTGTTTTCGGGAATACACCGGGCTTTTGTTCCTCTACGAAGTTTGCAGAACTTTCAAAACCGGAAATTCCCAACATTGAAGCCGCAAACCCGAAGAAAATGGCTTTCATAATACTGCCATGCTTAACAGGTTGATTCCAGTTGTCAATAAATACATCAAAACCGTGCATGAAAATATAAACTAGCAACGAAAGTATTAAGGCCGTCATTACCGTCAAATGGAAAAGAAAAATTCCGATTGCCACTTTTGATGATTCTTTAATACCCATAATAGCTAATCCGGCAAAAACACCTAATAAGCCAATGGTAGCTAAAATAATAATATTGTTATTTTCAATACCGATAACGTGAAACAAATAATGAATGGCTTCGTTGGCAGAGATAACAGCTGTTGCCATATATGATAATAATGTCAAAGTTGCCGCTATTGACGACATACGTTTGCTGGTCGTGTTGAGCAAGGCGTTATAAGCGCCCCCGTTTAAAGGCAATGCACCAACAACTTCGCCGTAAATTTTTCTAAAAAAGTATAAAACCAATGCTACAATCAATAAGGTAATCCAAGCATATTGTCCCGCAAAAGCAATAGCCAATGCCGATACATATAATACGGACGAACTGATATCGTTACCACTGATTGCCGTAGCGGCTAATTCGCCAAGTTTTTCATGTTTTTTTAGTTCCGGTTGATTGTAATGGATTTGACCGTCATCAACCGGTTGCGCTTTGGAAGTCGTGTTGTCTGTGCTCATATTCTTTTTATTTGTATTTGCGAAATTAATAAAAAAGTTTTGATAAATGAAAAATGAAATGGTTATTTGGCAGGGCAAACGCACTATAAAAAGATTAAAATATTTTTTTTAGCCCCGTAGGGGCATCCTGTTTGTAGTAGAATATAATGCATCTCAATACTATAAAGCCCCATCGGGGCGACCTAATAAAATTATCAATAATGCACGTTATAGGTCGCTCCTACGGAGCTATTTGTTATCATTAACTTGTCTTGTTACAAACGGTACGCTTCTACGGAGCTGATATTAAGAAATTTGCAAGTCAAAACAATTTGATTAAAATATCATTTTATGAAATTTTCAAATAATATATATGGTGCGTCTGCCCTGTGGTTATTTGGTTAACCGGTTATTTGCTGATTTGAAGAAATGAGGAATTGATAAGTAGGTCATTGAGTGATTTTGTGAGGAACGAACAAAATTGTACCGAAATGACCGGAGTTTGAGGAAGTGAGGCGTTTTTTAGTGGAAAGTGCGGGATTGATAAGGGATAAGGGATAAAATGGGTGAGGTGTGGAAAAATTTTGACTTCAGATTTAGTTGAACCCCGAAGGGGTGAAATGATTATAGAAAATAGGTGTAAAAATTGAACATAAACATAAAAAAACCTGCCAATACAAATTGACAGGTTCTTAAATTATGTTTTAAAACCGGTTTATTTTTTAAACTTGGCGTATTTTCTTTTAAATTTATCAATACGTCCTGCTGTATCAACCAATTTCATTTTTCCGGTATAGAACGGGTGTGAAGTTCTGGAAATTTCCACTTTTACCAAAGGGTATTCAACACCTTCTACTTCAATTGTTTCTTTAGCTTCAGCGGTTGAACGGGTTAAATAAATTTCACCGTTTGACATATCTTTGAATGCAACCATTCTATAATTTTCGGGGTGAATGCCTTTTTTCATCGTCTTAAATTTTATATTTCCTTATTTATTTAGAGTGTGCAAATTTATAAACTTTTTTTTAATTGACAATAATATTGTTGATTTTTTTGTTCTTTGACAGATTACTCCCCGCGATGTTCTGTCGGAATGATATACAATTACCATCCTATATTTGTAAAGATTATCATATTAACAAAACCGGTCAACCTTATTCAGGGATTTACAAATTACAAAAATCTGAAATTTGAAATCTGACACTTCGGCAGGCTCAGTGACCGAATCGAAAATCTGAAATAATCAATTCCTCAGTCCTCACTCCTCAAACATTATGAACATTACAAACTTTATAAACTTTATAAACTTTATAAACTTTTAACTATCTTGCAAGCCAAAACAAAGAAGCAATGCAAATTAACGGATTTTCCAAATTATCAAAAGAAGCTAAAATTGATTGGTTGTTACAGACTTATTTTAACAATGATGAATCAGCACGTCAAATTTTGTTGCAATATTGGCACAACGACAAGGCCCTACAAGAACTTCATGATGGTTTTATTGAAAATACCATTTCAAATTTTTATCTGCCTTATGCCATTGCACCAAATTTTATGATAAATGGTAAAATGTATGCCGTACCAATGGCTATTGAAGAAAGTTCCGTAGTAGCAGCAGCCTCCAAAGCCGCCAAATTTTGGTTGGACAAAGGCGGATTTGAAGCGAAAGTGATTGATACGGTTAAGCTCGGTCATATTCACTTTGTTTACGATGGGGCTACAGCAGATTTAATCCGTTTTTTCAGACAAAACCGTGACCATATTTTACAAGCGGTTGCCGGCATACAAGCCAATATGCAAAAGCGCGGTGGTGGTATTAGAGATATTAATTTGATAGACAAAACTGCAGCTATGATTGATTATTATCAAATTGAATTTCAATTTGATACAGCCGATGCTATGGGGGCTAACTTCATCAACTCTGTATTGGAAGAAGCAGCCGACACTTTACAAGAATTGGCAAAAGAACAACTCCCCGGAAATTTACAAATTTTGATGAGTATTTTATCAAATTATACACCGGATTGTGTTGTAAAAGCTTCTGTCAGTTGTCCGGTTGAAGCGTTAAAAACGAATGATTTATCAGGTGAAGCTTATGCC
>JALVLX010000140.1 GCA_027032855.1 Flavobacteriales bacterium
GTTTTTGAGGAAATGAGGAGTTATTCTGCTTCAATGATAACTTTGTTCATTGATGATTGTTTGTTACTTTATACTATATCGCTACTACTAATTTGAGGAAGTGAGGAATTGAAAAGTAGGTCGCTGAGTGATTTTGTGACGAAGGAGCAAAATTGTACCGAAGTAACATGGTTTTTGAGGAAATGAGGAGTTATTCTGCTTCAATGATAACTTTGTTCGTTGATGATTGTTTGTTACTTTATACTATATCGCTACTACTAATTTGAGGAAGTGAGGAATTGAAAAGTAGGTCGCTGAGTGATTTTGTGACGAAGGAGCAAAATTGTACCGAAGCGCCGGTTCATAGAATACTTTGTTCATTGATGATGACTTAACACTTCTAATTTCTAACTTCTAATTTCTAATTTGACGAAGTGTAAGAACATTTTGATTTCTGAACCCCGAAGGGGTGATATGATTATAGTTGAATGTTCATAATGTTAATTGTTCATAACGTTTGTAAAAACGCACGAGTCGTGTGTCGTATATAACTGAACCCCGAAGGGGTGACATAGTCTTTATTAATACAGATTCTCTCTTTTAACTCTAAGCAGACTATCAACTTTCCGCTCCAAAATCTCTCCCCACAAATTTTTTCCGACAATTTTCCCGTTCCGGTCTATAAGATACATAGCCGGTAAGCTTTTGACTTGATATATTTGTAGAATCTGCCGGGTGCTGTCAATAAGTTGTAACCACGGCAAGCTGTCTTGTTGCAAAGCTTTTTTCCAAAAATAGATATGCCTGTCAGTTGAGACACCGATGATATTCAAACCCTGCTTGTAATATTTAACATACAGTTTTTTATACGCCGGATTAGCCGCTTCGCGACAAGGGCGACACCACGAAGCCCAAAAGTCTATAATAGTCGCCTTGCCCATACCTGCTTCAACAGAAACTATTTGCATGGTACTGTCAGGCAATTTAAAATAGGGTATATATTGTCCCGACAACACACCTTCTTGCTCCGGATTGTGTGGGGCGATGCGGTAACGGGGCGTGTTGCAGGCGGTGAGAAGAATTGTAATAAATAAGATGCTTATTCTAAACCAACTCAATCTCAAACTGCGTTAAATTGATAAAATCTTGCAATCGGTCTTTAATTTCCGCTTTGGTTAAGTTCTCCAAACGTTCCGTTCCGAATTTTTCAACGGTAAACGAAGCGAGATTGGAACCACAGATAACGGCATTTTTCATCGCATTAAAACTGACATCTTCGAGCTGTGCCAATTTGCCTATAAAACCACCGGCAAAAGTATCGCCGGCACCGGTCGGGTCAAAGACTTCTTCGAGTGGAAGAACTGGCGCAAAAAAGATATTTTTACCGTGGAAGAGCAATGCACCGTGTTCACCTTTTTTGATAATCAAATATTTAGGTCCCATTTCTTGAATTTTCTTGGCAGCGCGCACCAAAGAATAATCTTTACTCAATTGTCGGGCTTCTTCGTCGTTGATGATAAGAATATCTATCTTTTTCAATACTTTCATCAAGTCGTCCCAAGCCGTATCCATCCAAAAATTCATAGTGTCGAGGGCGATTAATTTTGGTCGCTTGCTCATTTGTTCGATAACCGATTGTTGAATAGCCGGATGCAAATTTCCCAGCATTAAAAATTCCGCTTCTTTGTAAGCATCGGGCACAACCGGATTAAAATGCGCCAAGCAATTTACTTCCGTTACCAAAGTATCGCGTTTGTTCAGGTCGTTGTGATACTTACCTTTCCAATAAAACGTTTTTTCATTATCCAATTTTTCAATCCCGCTGATATCGATTTGGCGGTCTTTAAATTTTTGCAAATAAGTATCTGGAAAATCATTTCCTATGACTGAAACAATCCCTACATCAGAATTCAATTTGGCTGCCGCCATAGAAATATAAGAAGCAGAGCCTCCTAGAATTTTTCCTGTTTCGCCAAAAGGCGTGATGATTTCGTCAAAGGCAACCGTGCCGACAGTAAGAATTTTAGACATAATAAATTGGATAATGATTATTCGCTTGCGAAAATAATTTTTTTTCGTTGGATTTCAAGAGTTTTTTACAAAAAATTTATTAACAATATTGTAAACAATTCTTTGGTTTACATGTTTTTTTTTCGCATAAAAGAATAAAAATTAAGTTTCAATTAACAAAGTAAAAAAGCCACGAATGCACCAATTAAAAAAGTATCTTTTTCGTTCAATATGATATCAAGTAGTTTGCGGTCATCACCACAGCCATACGAAGGTTTTCCGTAAATTTCAAGTGTCAAGTTAAGTATTATATTTGGTATAAGCCGAAGTAATTTTTGCTGAGAACAAAGCATAAAATTTTCAGCATAGCCGTAGCTATGGTTAAAATTTTTAATGCAGTTATCGGCAAAAAGAACGAGTGCTTGGTATCTAAATAATATGCTTGACTTGACACTTCTATCGGACGTTAAAAACAATCTGCTGTTTGAGAAAAACGTGAAGTTTATTATGAAAACAAAAATTAGCAATTAATTGAAAATAAGATTTAAAAACGAAAAGCTTTGTGCGAGTTCAGATTGTTTAGGGAGAGAAACGTAAGAAATTAGGAAAAGTTTCGTAAGGCTAGCGTTTTTTGTTACTTTTTTGGGCGATGCAAAAAAGTAATGATAAAAAAAGACTGCCATTACTGACAGTCTTAATTTTGTTGGCGGTCCGGACGAGACTCGAACTCGCGACCCCATGCGTGACAGGCATGTATTCTAACCAACTGAACTACCGGACCTGTTTTTACAAAACTCTGTTTCCTTTGTTTTGCGAGTGCAAATATAAAAACTTTTTTTAAATCGACAAATAAAAAAATATTTTTTTTACATGTTTTTTTTATGTTACTTTGAATGTTGTTTAAATATAATCTCTTAAATGTATGATTTTAGTTACCGGAGGAACCGGCTTTACAGGCTCTCATTTGTTGCTTTTTTTGGCTCGTAAAGGCGAGAAAGTCAGAGCTATATACAGAACGGAACAAAGTTTGAAAAAAACAAAAAATCTGTTCAAGCATTATAGTGCCGAACCGGATCAATTGTGGCAACAAATTGAATGGGTACAAGCGGACATCACTGATGTTCCTTCACTGGATCCCGTCTTTGAAGGTATTACCGAGGTTTATCATACCGCAGCAAAAGTGTCTTTTCAACCGAAAGATGTAGATATTTTGATGCAAACCAATGTAGAAGGAACCGCTAATTTATTGCACTTATCAATAGAACATCACGTACGAAAATTTTTACACGTCAGTTCTATTGCCGCGTTGGGCACTTATGACAATCCGGTAACCGAAAAAACACATTGGAACTGGAAAGAAAAGCATAGCGATTATGCCGTCAGCAAATATTTGAGCGAAATGGAAGTGTGGCGTGCCGGTCAAGAAGGTTTACAAGTTGTGATTATCAATCCTTCAGTGATTTTGGGAGCGCATTTTTGGGATAGCGGTATGGGTGAAATCATTAAAAAAATCAGTAGCGGTATGCCATATTACCCACCGGGAGGCAACGGTTTTGTCGATGTATGGGACGTGGTCAAAGTCATGACCGAATTGATGAAACGTGATATTACCAACCAATCGTATATTGTTTCAGGCTATGACAAATCGTATCAAAAATTACTGTCTGCCGTTGCAACTGCTTTGGGGAAACAACCACCTAAATACAAATTGCCGCGGTTTATGGCAGAAATTGTTTATTGGGCTGGCAAAATTTTTGGAAAAGGCATGTCCATATCTATGCTCAATAC
>JALVLX010000141.1 GCA_027032855.1 Flavobacteriales bacterium
CTTTATAATATCCTTTCGATGTTTTTTGATAAAATGTTTAATTTTTTTTCTGTTGTCCATAAACAAATTTTTTATAAGTGTCGTAAAAATAGTATAATTTTTTAATTGGCATTGTGGTAAAAATCATAATTTTAAATTTTCAATTGATTAAGATTCCTTCCCGACTATCGTCGGGACAGGCTGTCGCTTTGCTTTGTCGGAATGACAACTGCTGTCATTTCAAACACCGTTGTCATTTTAAACGCCATTGTCATTTCGAACGCAGTAAGAAATCTCACTCCTCACTCCTCAACTCCTCATTTCCTCAATTCATCATATCATCATATCATCATATCATCATATCATCAAATAATAACAATATTCATTTTCTTAAATTATTTTTTTGTTTACTTTTGAGACCCTAATATAAATTATACAATTGTAACCGAACCGGATAGACAAATAAACGTATCCCGTTACTACATAAAATATTATCAGAATGAAAAAAATATTATTGATTGGTGCCGGCAAATCTACTTCGTCATTAATGGCGTATTTTAAAGACCATGCCGAACAAGAAAATTTAGATGTTACCATCGTCGATAAAAATTTGGCTTTAGCCCAAAAAATCGTAGGAGACGACAAGCATTTTACCCTTAAAACGGTCAATATTTTTGACGATGCCATTCGTGGCGAATTGATTCAAAATACCGATTTGGTGATTTCCATGCTCCCGGCGCGTTTTCACATGCAGGTGGCTCTCGATGCGGTCAAATATGACAAACACATGGTGACGGCTTCATATATCAGTGACGAACTCAAGGCACTGAATGAGCAGGTCGTTGCCAAAAATTTGGTTTTTATGAACGAAATCGGCTTGGACCCCGGTATCGATCACATGAGCGCTATGCGAATAATTGACCAAATCAAGCAAAACGGTGGTCAAATGGAATTATTTGAGTCCTTCACCGGTGGCTTGGTAGCACCGGAGAGTGATGACAACCTGTGGCACTACAAGTTTACTTGGAATCCGCGCAATGTCGTTGTTGCCGGACAAGGCGGTGTCGCTAAGTTTTTACATGCCGGAAAATACAAATACATACCTTATCATAAACTTTTCAGACGCACGGAATTTTTAGATATTGACGGATACGGCCGTTTTGAAGTTTATCCCAACCGCGATTCGTTAAAATACCAGTCGGTTTACGGTTTGGAAAATGTTTCTACTTTATATCGTGGCACTATTAGACGGGTCGGCTTTGCACGGGCATGGAATGTATTTGTGCAACTTGGCATGACTGACGATACTTTTGTAATGGAAGATTCTGAAAACATGACCAAACGAGACTTTGTCAACAGTTTTTTACCGTTTACACCATCAGATTCGGTTGAATTGAAATTACGACATTATTTAAAGATAGATCAAGACGATGAATTGTGGCTTAAATTGGAAGAATTGGATTTGTTTGACGGCAAAACTAAAATAGGTTTGAAAGATGCTACACCGGCGCAAATGTTGCAAAAAATTTTGGAAGACAAATGGACGCTCAAGCCGGATGACAAAGATATGATTGTGATGTATCATAAATTTGGCTACAAAACCGGTGGTAAGTTTAAGCAAATAGATTCGCAATTAGTTGTCAAAGGCGAAGACCAGGTATATACGGCTATGGCCAAAACGGTAGGTTTGCCGGTAGCTATTGCCACTTTAAAAATATTAAACGGCGATATTAAAACTCCCGGTGTGCAACTGCCTATTACCAAGGAAGTTTACGAACCGATTTTGGCAGAATTGGAAAATTACGGTATTGTTTTTAATGATAAAGAAGTACCGTTCCGGTGCTATGATCCCAACAAAGTTGCCGGACAGTAGAGGCAAAAAATTTTTTGCCTCTACTGTCGGAATGATAACCGCTCCACCGGAATGACAGAAATTTTATAAAAAAATGTAAGTCAGTGTTTTACATTTCAATAATATGTATTATATTTGCACACTCGTTTCTAAAATTGTGTTATAGAGGGTGACATGTTGATTGAAATTTTTTTAATATTTGTTTTTACATATTAAATTGTTGATTTTCAACGTGTTTAAAAAACTCAACATAGATTCTTTTATAAGACAATTAAGCAACTAAAATGAAAAACATATAACATTAAAATAATTAAGATTATGACAAAAGCAGAAATTGTAACCAAAATTGCTGACAAGACAGGCTTGGACAAGAAAGATGTCTTAACAGTCGTAGAGCATTTCATGGACGAAGTTAAAAGTAGTTTAACTTCCGGGGAAAATGTTTATTTAAGAGGATTTGGAAGCTTTGTTAACAAATACAGAGCAGAAAAAATAGGTAGAAATATTTCAAAAAATACTTCTATTAAAATTCCGGCTCATTATATTCCGGCTTTCAAACCCAGCAAAACTTTTGTAAAACAAATTAAAGATAACGTAAAACCCTAGTATTATGCCAAGCGGAAAAAAAAGAAAAAGAAAAAAGATTGCGACTCACAAACGTAAAAAAAGAAGTAGAGCTAATAGACACAAAAAGAAAAAGTAGGTTAACCTACTTTTTCTTTTAACAAACGATTGTAATCGTTATAATCGATCATTGACATATTAACCCGCAGATCGTATCTGCATAAAAAACAGAAGGAATGGATACAGAATTAATCATTCGGTCTAGTCCTTCCGCTATTGATTTTGCATTATTAAAAGACGGCAAACTCACAGAGCTTCATAAAGAAGAAACCTCAAACAAATTTAATGTAGGCGATGTTTACATGGGTAAAATTAACAAGGTCATTCCCGGATTGAATGCCGCTTTTGTTAATGTAGGAGCCCAAAAAGACGGATTTTTACACTATCATGATTTAGGTCCGCAAATTAAATCACTCGTTAAATACACCAAACAAATTCAGTCGGGAAAATTAAAAGATTTTTCGCTTAAAAATTTTGACAAAGAACCCGATATTGAAAAATCAGGTAATATTAAAGATGTATTAAAATCCAAACAAAGCATCTTGGTTCAGATTCTCAAAGAACCCATCTCAACCAAAGGACCGCGATTAACTTCCGAATTATCATTAGCCGGTCGCTACCTGATACTTGTCCCGTTTTATGATAAGGTTTCAGTCTCGCAAAAAATTGCTGATGAAGCTGAAAGAAATCGTCTTAGACGGTTGGTTCAAAGTATCAAGCCGAAAAATTTCAGCGTGATTATCAGAACAGCCGCCAATGAAAAAAAAGTAGCGGATTTGGATAAAGACTTACAAAACCTCCTCAACAAATGGCAGGTTTTGTCTCAAAAAATTCAGAATGCCCACCCACCGCAACGTATTTACGGTGAAGACAACAGGGTTACGACCATGTTGCGTGATATCCTCAACGATTCGTTTACCAAAATTGTCGTAGATGACGAAATGTTATACCTCGAAATTTTGGATTTCATCAAACAAATTGCGCCTAACTTGGAACCTATTGTCAAATTGCACAATTCGGCCACGCCGGTTTTTGAAAAATATGGTATTGAACGCCAAATTAAATCCTCTTTTGGCAAAACCGTAATGATGGACAAAGGCGCTTATCTGATTATAGAGCATACGGAAGCGATGCATGTAATAGATGTAAACAGTGGTAATTCTTCAGACAAAATGCAATCGCAAGAAGAGAATTCCCTGCAAGTTAACCTGAAAGCGGCAACAGAGATTGCCAGACAATTACGCTTACGCGATATGGGCGGTATTATAGTCGTTGATTTTATAGACTTGAAAAATCCCGAA
>JALVLX010000142.1 GCA_027032855.1 Flavobacteriales bacterium
ACGTTGGAGGTATCTGAAGAGCAATTAAAAAGTGTTTTAGTCAACGATTTTAACCAAAAAGGTTTATCTCTGACCGACAACCTGCAAGACATAGCAGATGCACAAATATATATTGTCACGGTACCAACCCCTATCGATAAGCATAAAATTCCGGATTTAACCCCACTTTACAAAGCCAGTGAAAGCGTTGGAAAGGTTTTGAAAAAAGGCGATATTGTCATTTACGAATCTACCGTTTTCCCCGGCGCTACCGAAGAAGAATGTGTGCCAATTTTGGAAAAAGTGTCCGGATTAAAATTCAACACCGATTTTTATGCCGGTTATTCGCCCGAACGAATCAATCCGGGTGATAAAGAACACACGGTAACTAAAATTTTGAAAGTTACCTCAGGTTCTACACCTGAAATTGCTGAAGAAATTGATCAGTTATATAAAAGCGTCATCACTGCCGGCACACACAAAGCTTCATCTATCAAAGTGGCCGAAGCGGCAAAAGTGATTGAAAATTCTCAGCGTGATATCAACATTGCATTTGTCAACGAACTATCCAAAATTTTCCGTTTATTGGAGATTGACACCATGGAAGTTTTGGAGGCTGCCGGTACCAAATGGAACTTTTTGCCTTTCCGTCCCGGTTTGGTTGGTGGACATTGTATTGGTATTGACCCTTACTACTTGGCACATAAAGCTAAGGAGTACGATTATAATCCGGAAATCATTCTTGCCGGTCGTCGTCTCAATGACAGTATGGGACAATTTGTAGCACAAGAAACCGTTAAGGCAATGTTGAAAAAAGGCTTAAATGTCAAAGACGCCAATGTATTGGTTTTGGGTATTACATTTAAAGAAAACTGCCCGGATATTCGTAACTCGAGAGCCATTGATGTAGTACGTGAATTGCAAGATTACCAAATGAATGTTGATGTGTTTGACCCTTGGGCATCTCCGGAAGAGGTAAAAGATGAATACGGCTTGGATTTGATTTCAAACATTGAAAATGCCGATAAAAAATATGATGCCGTTTTAGCGGTTGTAGCACATAATGAATTTAAAAATCTCGATTTGCAAAAATATATCAATGATAATGCCTTGATTTATGATGTCAAAGCTATTTATCCGAAGGATAAAAGTGACTTAAGATTGTAATTTATCACCAAATAATTGGTTTATAATAGAGGTATTGCGTGTTATTTCTTACGAAATAACACGCAATTTTTTTTAAACTATTTTGTTTGTCTTACCTGTTTGCTGTAAAAATAATTTTTATCCGGACTTTGTTGAGGCACGATGCTGAAATGTTGTTCAAAAAACTCAATTTGTCGTTTATGAACAGCCGGCAAAGGTGCATCTCCTGTTTGCCAAAACAACTCTTGATTGTCAGGATAATGATATTCAAAATTGTCAATAACTTCCGTTTTATAACGCTTGCTTAAACTTGAAACCGGCTGAGGCTTAATAGTATTTTCAAGCCTGAAATTTTGATGTAAAGCCAAATAAACACCTGTTGTTAAAAACAGTATCCAACCCAAAAAATTAAAATATTTGAAGTTTAATCGCTGTCCTGCTATTGCTTTGATACTCATTGAAAAAAAGAGTAAAAATGCCAGATAAAAACGAAAGTTCGGGCTGATAAACAAAAGGCTTACAAAATAAAACAATCCCAATAAATACAGTAGCCAATACGGATTTGAAAATGTTAGTTTCTGTTTCTTGGCAATCAAAACCGCAGGGTATAAAACCAATAAAAAAACCATTAACGGATTAATAATTCGATGTATGCCGGGTTGCCTGATCCATTGCCAAAATCCGGTAATTAAGTCACTGTTTAGAGATAGAGCCAAGCTTTCTTGTCTGCCTAGTTGTCCCATATATTGCATTAATTGCGCTGGGTATTGCCAGGCAGGTTTAAAAAAATTACTAAACACATCAAATGGATACAAAACATATCCTGTGATTATATAATTTTTGCTAATCCATAAGCTAAAAAAAAGCAGACTTGAAAAAAGTATTTTTAGAGAAATATTTTTAAGATGCCGGCGGTGTCGCCACCACAGAATCAAAACTAAAACAATATTGATAATTGCAGTCGGTTTAATCAAAAAACTGAATGTTGCCAATAAAAACATTTCAACAAATAAATTTGTTTTGAGATGCTCAAAATTTTGAATAAACAAATCAAAAATAATGAGTGACAATAACATAACCGGCAAATCAGGTGAAGGACTGTCGATAAAAAATACGGTAAGCAATGACACAACCGGAAAAATTCCGAACCAATAAGTTTGTTTTTGCTCTGCTTTACCGAATAATTGCAACCAATAAAAAATAAAAATCAAAAAAAACACTCCGTTCAAATCATTAAACGTAAAATATTTATAATGTAAGTTTAATCCTGCTTGCAAAATATGCCACCCCGAGAATTGCCCCAAAAACGGGTGGATATTCATCAAGCCGTTGACAAAACCTTGTTCGTTTGCCCATTTAATGGTTTGGATATAATAACTTTCATTGTCAGGTAAATTGGATGTAGATGAGCTCAATATCAAAACAACCAAAGTTGTAAAGAAAAAAAGCATTTTATTAAAGCGAGATAAATTGCCGAAAGACTGCCAAATGTATCTTAAAAATTCTTTATAACGTACTAGAAAAATAACGGATAATACAAAAAAGAAAAACTGAAATTCTATGGTAAAACCATGGAAATATAACATCACCCAAATTATCAGCATATAGGCTGCCAACCCGTTAAAAAGCAAAAAAATTTTTGTCTTTTCTTCCTTAAAAACAAGTAGCTGTATAAGCCCGCCGAGAGCTACAACAATAGTCAAATTAAATAGCCAAACAGCCGGAATTTCAAGCATCTGTTTTTGAGATTACAAACTTAATTTATTAGCTTAACCAAACTATCCGAAGCAACGGTAGCAAAATAACCGATACCACCTCTTACATTTGTTTCCGGATTGCCGGGAACAGCTGTTTGAAAAGGACTTTCACCATAACCAATTCCGCCCAACCTATCTAAGGTGTTTAAATAATCAATATAAGATTTGTTAAGATGAAACAACTTGATTTTATAGATTCCGGCACCGTTGTAATAAATCCCGGACAAAGTTATGGCGTGTTCAGATTTATCATAATTCCTATCATTGAAATATACAGGTAGTTGCGTATCGTAATATGAACCTCCCGAATTATAATAAACCCTCAACATATAATAATCTCTTTGATTATCAGGGTCATTGAAATACAACTTACATTTATCTTCATCCGTTCCATTGGTACTTTGTTGAATCATAAATTCAAAATCCGTTATTTGTACAACCGTTGGCATTTTAGATTCTGCTGTAACCCGGTTATTTCCTCTGATTAATTCCAAGGTATATGTTTCCCCCGGAATACCATTTGAAGTGGTTCTGTAAACACCGTCGTTATCAGGATAAAAATTTATGACTTGTCCTTGGCTATCAGTAATAGATAATTGCGCATCAGTAACCTGTTCGTATTCGTAAGAATGTCTTTCAAAACCTTTGCTCATGGTTACTTTAAAATAAGAATCGGAAGCAAAATCCGAAAAAACCCCTTCAATAACCGGAACAGGATCCATTTCTTGAATATCGATATTAGCATCTTTTTCACAAGCAGTAAACAATAAGAGTATAAATGATATAAAACTGATTTTTTTCATTAGCTTAAAATTTAAAATTATATGTAATGGACGGCACCCAC
>JALVLX010000143.1 GCA_027032855.1 Flavobacteriales bacterium
CATAGTAGCGACCGATAACAGAAGCCACTTTAACCGGTGTATCTTTGGTATAAGCTAAAATGTCTTTCAAAAAATCGATGCCGGAATGCGGATCGACATCACGACCGTCCATAAAAGCGTGAATGTAGGCAGGTACATCATATTTTTTTGCCATTTGTATCAAGGCTTTTAAATGGTCGATGTGTGAATGTACGCCACCATCGGAGAGTAATCCTAAAAAATGAACGGCTTTGCCATTTTGTTTGGCGTATTCAAATGCCTCTTTTAAGACTTGATTTTCAAAGAAACTGCCGTCTTTAATCGCTTTATTGATTTTGACCAAATCTTGATAGACAATACGACCGGCACCCAGATTCATGTGTCCTACTTCAGAGTTCCCCATTTGTCCGTCAGGCAATCCGACATTTTCGCCGGAAGTATAGAGTTGGGCGTGAGGATAGTTTTGGATTAAGCTATCCATAAAAGGTGTATTTGCTTGTGCTATGGCGGAAACAGCCGGGTTCTGTGTGATACCCCAACCGTCCAATATCATTAAGATTACTTTTTTACTCATCTTTTTTATTTTAGAGTGCAAATTTAGACGATAATTGTTTAACTTGGTGCAAAGTTTAAGTAAAAATGTAACAGATTTTATATAAACTCGTTATGATGAAAAAATAAGCGTATGAAAAAACTGATAATTTTAATTTTACCATTGTTGATTTTGACGTCTTGTCAAGTTAGTGAAGAGATTTATTTTAATAAAGACGGTAGTGGTATTTATAATTTGAAAATGGATATGAATGGTATGGCAAAGATGATGAAGGGATTGGCTGAGAATGATAGTATCCAATATAAACGAGCCCCCGAAAAAAGTGATACGATTATTCTTTTTGCTGATATTTTGAAAATGAATAATGATAGTATTGTAAAATTGCCAAAAGAAGACCGGGAATTTTTAGAAAGTATGAAAGATGCTAAAATGCATATACATCTTGATGAAGCAAAAGATGAAATGTTTTTAAACTATGAAATTCCATTTAAGAAAATTGAGGATCTGACAAATATTGAAAAAAAATTTAATAAACTGAATTCTTATAACAATAAAGGCGTAAAGGGGATGGGTAATGAAATGTTTCCGGGATACCAAATTTCGTACAAATTTAACAAGCGTGGTTTTCATAGAGTTGTTAAAAAGATAAAAGACGTTGAGAATAAACAAGTACTACAAGACACAAAAATGCTCAATATGATACAGTATGAAATTATTTACCATTTTCCATACAAAATAGACAATGTTTCTTACAAAGATGCTTTGATTGGTGCTGATGGTAAATCATTACACATCAAAGTGCCACTGGACAGTTTAATAAAAAATCCGAAAATGTTAGATTTTGAGGTAAAATTCAGGTGATGTGATATGTAAAATTTATTACTATTTTGTTTTATAAATATAGGATTAAGAGCCGTTTTTTGTCAAAACGGCTCTACTTTTAACTTTTAACTTTCAACTTTCTACCAAATTTCACTACTTTTGTAAGCAATTAGATATTTTCCGGATATGAAAAATAAAAAAAATAAAATAAAAGTAGGAATTAGTGTCGGTGATTTAAACGGGATTGGTGCGGAAGTGATTTTGAAAACATTTAAAAACAATATGATGTTTGACTTTTGCACACCTATTGTTTTTGCATCGACCAAAGCACTTTCTTATCAAAAGAAACTGTTAAAGCTTAACATAGCTTTGCATGGTATCACAAATGTCGGTCAAGCTTTTCCCAACAAACTCAATGTATTGAATCTATGGCGTGAGCCGGTCCCTATGGATCCCGGAAAACCGACTGAAGAAATAGGCCGTTATGCGGTTGATTCGTTTCTCAAAGCCGTTGAAGCCTTAAAGAAAGGCGAAATTGATGTGTTGGTAACGGCACCTTTTAATAAGGAAACCATTCAAAGTGAGGTGTTTGAGTTTCCGGGACATACCGACTATTTGACGCAGGAATTAGAAGGTAAGGCATTGATGTTTATGATTTCAGATGAATTAAAAGTCGGTTTGGTAACGGACCATTTGCCCTTAAAATATGTAGCGCAACAAGTTACCGGAGAGAAAATTATGGACAAAGTCAAAACGATGAACCAAAGCCTGAAGCAAGATTTTGGTATAGACAAACCAATGATTGCCGTGTTGGGGCTAAATCCGCATTGTGGTGACGGCGGTATCATTGGAAAGGAAGAGGATGAGATAATACGTCCTGCTGTCAAATCATTGAAGGAAGCCGGCTATATGGTGTCCGGTCCTTATGCTGCGGATAGTTTTTTTGGTAGCAACAATTATAAAAAGTTTGATGCTGTTTTAGCCATGTATCATGATCAAGGTTTGATACCTTTTAAAACTTTGAGTTTTGGAAAAGGGGTCAATTATACAGCCGGATTAGACAAAGTTCGCACTTCTCCCGACCATGGCACTGCTTATGAGATTGCAGGGAAAAATATGGCTGATCCAAGCTCTTTCAGGGAAGCGGTTTTTAAAGCAATTGATATATTTCGAAAGCGAAAAGAATACCGGGAACTGACAGAAAATATTTTGGAAGTGTCAAATAATGATAGCAAACGGAAACCTGCAAGAAAATAAATTCTTACAAACTAAAATAATATTCCAGCAATTTTTGAACGTCTTCCGGTTTGCTCATTTTCAGATGTTGTGCTTTGATGTATTTTTTCAAAGTTTTGACAGCCCCAGGGTCATTGATAGCTTTTAAAACGGCTTTTTTATTTAAATGCACCGGCACAAAAGTTTTGTATTTATTTTTAATAAAGTAGGTGCTATAGGTTTTGAATTCAAAATCATCCGGACTATCCGAAAAAGCCATATCTTTTAAGTAATTCTTATTAATCTTTTTATAGATGCTTTTTAAAATGAAAGCATCTTTGGGTTGAAGGCTAAAATATTCAAAAAATTTCGTTTTCGGTTTTTTTATAAAACGTCCGGGAGATACTTGCACGAAGCGCATCGTCTTCTTTTCATCACTTATCAAGGCAATGGCAATTAGATTTTGTCTGGTCAAAGCAATCACAGGAAAATCTTTGGAAGCAATATCGTTAAATTCCGGTGTGTAATGTTCCAAATAAATCAAAAACAAGTCATCTAAAGCATCATAATTGACATTTGGAATGGTATATAATTTACCATCGTTAAATAGGACTTCTGCTTTTGCCCATTTTGGTAATAACAATGGAGAACCGATATGATTTTTTATATGCAAATTGTCATCAACTATTATATCATCTTCTGCAAATAATTGTTTAGGCCGTAATTTTTGATACAGACTAGTCATTGTGTCAACACCAAACGGAAAAACTTGTTGAGAAAACATTGCGTTTCCAACCAATAAACTAAGCAAAACTAAAATCTGTTTCATAAAAACAAGTTTTTAAAAATTATAACGAATACCCAGCAAATATTTATTAAGTGTGCCGTTTGCAGTTGCATTGTCCGGTAAAGTTAATACATTTTTAGAAACTTGACTTGAGCGGTTAATATAAGCGACATCTAATGAGAAAGCACCGAAATTGTAACCAACGCCTGCAGAAAAACCTCTGTATGCGTATAAATCAGCATTATTTTTAACGGGAGAAGTTGACATATATGCCCCTCCTCTTAAAAATAATTTGTCTAATTTGATTTCGGCGCCGGCATTAATTTTATGTACCGGTTGCATGCTTTCTGAAATCTCATCATTCACATTGTCAAAATAAGAAGTGTCAGTATCTGCATCAATTTCTTTAAAGTGTAAATTAGAAATATTTTGATAGGTGTAATCTGCAGACAAGACAAACATTTTATTAATAACAGCTGAGCTTCCGACTATAAATTTGGAAGGTGTGATAATTCTGTAAGGCGCAAAATTGTTTTCTATACCGGGTTTGATAAGATAGGTATTGCCATTTTTTGTTTCAGTATAAATGGATTGTTTCATATACTCATTGATTTCAAGCCATTCCGGTGAGTGGTAGGCTAAACTGAGCTTAAAGCCGGGCGCAACTTTATAGATAGCGCCTAATTTGATTCCAAAACCACTTCCTTCAACTCGCAAAGCGTTTTGTAATTTTAATAATTGTAAATTTGATGAGGCGTCGTAGTTATCTTCTGTAATAGAATTGTGTTCAACATAGTCAATGCCGTATGTTGTCAATCCAAAACCTAATTGCAATTTATTTTGATAAGTTCCGGCAATTGAAAAATCAAGGTGAACTTTACTGCCTTTTGAGGCAATTTTGTTAAAATGTCTGACTTTGTTGTAAGTAGCATTAGACACATATTGCGCATTATTGCTGTCGTTAGGGTCAACGGCATTGAAAACATAAGCCTGATAACCTAAATAAGCTTGTTGAGCACCGTAATCATAATTTTCGCCCAACCATTGGTAATCGGAAGCGTAATCGTCAACAATTTCAAGGTCGGATAACGGAATACCGTTGGCATTATCAACAAAATAGGTAGTAGCTGAATTGCCATTTTGATTGATACCGTCTATTTTGAAGGTGTTGCCATATTCTACATCTTTGTTATAATTAACCGTGAGAGCAATTTTGTTCCAGTCACTAACATCAGATTTATAAACCCATGCAATCCCCATTTGATCCAAGCCGACAAATCTGTCGTCAATGGAAGTGTAATTAGCTTGTTTTGATTGATCAAAATAATTGGATTTGTTTTGGGTATCGTAGAACAGGGAAAAAGTCCCGCTTATTCTGTTGGTTGTAAAAGTAGTGGCGCCTGCCGGATTAAGGCTGACGGCACTTAAGTCGCCACCTAATGAACTAAATGCACCGGACATACCGGTAAAACGTGCCGATCCGGTTAAGTTGTCATTTTGATAACGCCATGCGTCTTCAAAAGTTTGTGCTTTAACTGAAAATGTAAGGCTGAAAATAATGAGAGTTATATATAAATGTTTCATATTTAGTTTTTTTAAGATAAATTTGTTTTTATTTCTGTATTTTTCAACAAACGCCCTTGCGGGCGTTGTAAAAAAATTATATTAAAATGTTTAACGTCTTCGTCCGGAACGGGAAGAGCGACTGCTGGAAGAACTTCTGCTTGACGAGTATGATGATCGCCCCGAAGAATAACTTCTTGAAGGTCGTGAGTAAGAAGAGCTTGAATGGCTTCTTGAACTTCTGTGCGTGCTTCTATTGTTTCTTGACGATGATGTGCTACGGTGTCTGCCAGATGAAGCACTACGTCGATATGTACGACTTCTTTTAGACGTGCGTCTGTCTGATCGGGTTGTATAATGGTTGCTTCGTGAGGTGTGAGAACTACCGCGTTCGTAGCGTGTCGTTTTATGAGTTGCAGGTGTTTGTCGTGAATAGTGGTTTGAGCGACTGTTTCTACTACTACCGGTGCCTCTTTGGTTTCTGTCCACTCTGTTAGTTCTGTTATCTCTACTGATATGCGTGTTGCTACTGTTTCCTCTACCTCTTTGGGTTCTATCAACTCTGTTAGTGCTGTTGTCTCTACTGATATTATGAGTGTTTCTACCTGTTCTGTCCACTCTGCCGGTTGTATGGTTGTTACGTCCGGTTCTGCCGGAATTCAAGCCGTTACGCGAAACTCTGCCGTTGTGAGTTGTACGTCGTGAAGCTAATGAGTTTCTTCTGTTGAAACGTCTGTAATAATTTCGTCTGCCTCGTACGTATGCTCTGCGTCTGTGTCGGAAATAGTAATTGTTGTAAACAGGTCCGTAGTAGTAATTGTTATATCCGTAGTAACCATATCCTCCGTAGTAGCTGTAATAACTCGGATAGTATCCCCAATAAGAATACGGGTCATAGTAGTATGGATCATACCAACCGTAATCCCAATTGAAGAATACACCGGCGCCAACATAAATGTGTAAGCCACTCCAGTAAGGATGATGGTAATAGTAAGGTCTGTAATGCCAACCATGGTAATAATACGGATCGTAGTAGTAATTGTGGATATAGACTTCTTTTTCGGTTACATAGTAATCATTATCGTCATCATTATAATTATTGTTCGAGTTATTGTAATTATTTTCCGAGTTCGAGTTGTCATAATAATAATCATCGTCACCGGTTACAATATCGTCTTCGGCAATTTCACTGTACAATTGTGCTTTGTTATCAAAATATTCTTGATAAAAACTATTCGAATTGGAAGTGTTTTCAGTTTTTTTAGTCTGCTTTTCTTTAACAACAACAGTTTCTTTTTCAACTACCTTAGTTGCAGGTTGTTTGTTGGTTACGGTATAACCCGGCGAGTCATCGTAAATGCCGTCCGAGGCTGATACATTATAATAACTGTCACATGAAGACAGGCATAATATCATTGCCGGTAGCAAAAGTCCGGAGTAGAAATATCGATAAATGGCAGTTGATTTCATAAAACAAAATTTTTAAATGTTAAATTTAATAAAAATAATTAGCTTTGCAAAAAATTTTGTCAGCAAAGACAATTTTAAAGATTTAATGCAATAATTATACCAAAATTTATATAATGAGTAAAAAATTGACGAAACGCAGTGAAGATTATTCCAAATGGTACAACGAATTAGTAGTCAAAGCCGGATTGGCCGAAAATTCCGGTATTCGCGGTATGATGGTGATTAAGCCTTACGGCTATGCTATTTGGGAAAAAATGCAAGCGCAATTAGATAAAATGTTTAAAGATACCGGTCATCAAAATGCTTATTTTCCGCTTTTGATACCCAAATCTTATTTCAGCAAGGAAGCCAAACACGTTGATGGTTTTGCCAAAGAAGCGGCTGTGGTTACGCATTACCGTTTGCGTACAACACCGGATGGCAAAGGTATTGAAGTGGATCCGGCGGCTAAGCTGGAAGAAGAGTTGATTATCCGCCCTACTTCTGAAACTATTATTTGGGACACTTATAAACGTTGGATTCAGTCTTATCGTGATTTGCCTATTTTGGTGAACCAGTGGGCAAACGTAATGCGTTGGGAAATGCGTACCCGCTTGTTTTTAAGAACGGCAGAGTTTTTGTGGCAAGAAGGACATACGGCTCACGAAACCCGCGAAGAAGCGGTAGCTGAAGCCGAACAAATGATCAATGTTTATGCCGATTTTGCTCAAAATTTTATGGCGATGCCTGTTATTCAGGGGGTTAAGAGTGAAACCGAGCGTTTTGCCGGTGCTGAGGATACTTACACTATTGAAGCTTTGATGCAAGACGGTAAAGCTTTGCAGTCGGGAACATCGCACTTTTTGGGACAAAATTTTGCTAAAGCTTTTGACGTGAAGTTTTTGTCAAAACAAGGTAAATTGGAATATGTTTGGGCAACATCTTGGGGTGTGTCTACCCGCTTGATGGGGGCTTTGATTATGACCCACTCTGATGATAACGGTTTGGTGTTGCCACCCAAATTAGCACCCATTCAGGTGGTGATTATTCCTATTTATCGAAAAGCTGAACAACTTGAAGGCATTACGGCAAAAGTAGATGAAATTGTTGCCAAGCTCAAAGCTAAAGGTATCAGTGTTAAGTATGATGACAGTGACAATTATAAACCCGGTTGGAAATTTAATGAGTATGAACTCAAAGGTGTGCCGGTACGTTTGGCTATCGGTCCCCGTGATTTGGAAAACGGCACGGTTGAAGTGGCACGCCGTGATACTTTGACTAAAGAAATTGTATCAATGGATGGCGTCGATGCATATATTGAAAATCTGTTGAACAAGATACAAGAGAATCTCTTTAAAAAAGCTGAAGATTATCGTAATGACCACATAACTAAGGTTGATAATTTTGAAGAATTTAAAGAGGTATTGGAAAACAAAGGTGGTTTTATCTCGGCACACTGGGACGGCACACCTGAAACAGAAGAAAAAATAAAAGAATTGACCAAAGCGACCATACGTTGTATCCCGTTGAATAATGAACCTGAAGAAGGCGTAGATGTTTTCTCCGGAAAACCATCAAAACAACGGGTGCTTTTTGCTAAAGCATATTAGTTTTGTTTTGTTAAAAAAGCAATATAAATGTTAGAAAATAGTTAGAAGAGATGTAATAATTATTTCATTTTTTCGTTAATTTTACCTAAAATAAATTTTGAATTATGAGTGACGTGAAAAAAAGATATTCAGACGAAGAATTACAAGAATTTAAAGAATTAATCAACCAAAAAATAGCTCAAGCACGTAAAGACATCAATATATTACGATCATTGTTGGATAATCATGATATGCCACAAACGAAGATTGTGACTTTTGAAGATAGTGCTTCTACTTATTCAAGAGAGTCTAACTTGAAACTAATCGGTCGATTGGAACGTTTTGTGCGTGATTTGGAAAATGCTTTGATTCGTATTGAAAATAAAACTTACGGCATTTGTCGCAAAACAGGCAAGCTTATCAGTAAAGAACGTTTAAGAGCGGTGCCGCATGCAACATTGAGTATAGAAGCCAAAAAGAATCAGGATAGCAAATAGCGTATGAATCTTAAAAAATCCTTATTGTTGGTTTTTGTCGTAGTGCTTTTGGATCAGTCCATTAAAATCTATATCAAAACACATTTCCTGCTTGGAGAGTATGTAACGGTTTTTGATTGGTTTAAGATTTATTTTGTAGAGAATAACGGCATGGCTTTCGGCACCGAATTCGGTGGAAAAACCGGTAAATTGTTATTGACAGGTTTTCGTTTAGTGGCTATTTCAGGCATTTTTTATTGGCTTTATACCAGCATTAAAAAGAAAGAATCCCATTTGTTGATTACGGCTATCAGCTTGATTTTTGCCGGAGCCATCGGTAATATTTTGGATTCGGTTTTTTACGGGCGTTTGTTTTCAGACAGTTTTCACCACGTAGCGGAATTTATGCCTGAAAATGGCGGATATGCCCCTTGGTTTCAAGGACGCGTAGTTGATATGTTCTATTTTCCTCTTTTTGAAGTGCATATACCACAAAAATTTCCGTTTATCGGCGGTAAACAATTTACTTTTTTTGAACCCGTTTTTAACCTTGCCGACAGCGCTATTACGGTCGGTGTAGCTATTTTAATCATTTTTAACAAAAAAATATTCTCTGAGAAACAAAAAGCTTCTATCGAAAAGGAAATTGATAAAGTAGTGGACGATGTGGATAATGCTATTGTTTAAATAATGCTTTCCTGCCCTAGGAAGAATATTTATAATTTTTAAATTGTCAAATAACCTATTAACCAAATCACCATTTAACCAATAAAATGGGACACGAACATCATCATCACGAAGTAACCGGCAAAAACCTGTTTTGGGTCATTTTACTCAATGCCGGAATTAGTTTAGCAGAACTCGTTGGCGGTATTATTGCCGGTAGTATGTCATTGATATCGGATGCTATTCATAATTTTTCCGATGTTATTTCATTAATAGTTTCTTATATCGCCAACCGGTTGTCTAAAAAAGCATCAAATGAAAAGCAAACTTTCGGTTACAAGCGTAGTGAAATTATAGCGGCTTTTTTTAATGCGTCAACATTGATTATTTTGGCGGGTTTTATTTTGTTTGAAGCGGTGCAACGCCTTTTACACCCAAATCCTATCAAAAGTGATTTGGTGATATGGTTGGCTTTGGGAAGTATTGCTGTCAATGGATTGAGTGTACTGTTCATAAAGGAAGATGCCAAAGATAATATGAATATGAAATCCGCATATTTGCATTTGTTAGGCGATATGATGACTTCCATTGCCGTTTTGATTGGCGGTATCGTGATGAAATATTTTCATATTTATTGGATAGATCCGGTATTTTCAATTTTGATTGCTATCTATTTAATTTATATGAGTTGGAGTATTTTTAAATCTTCATTAAAAATTATGATGCAATTTACACCTGATAATATCGATATAAATCAAATTGCCGAAGATATTGGTCAAATTGATGGCGTAAAAAATATTCATCATATTCATATTTGGCAAATCAACGAACACGACGTGATGTTTGAAGCACATTTAGACCTTGATGAAGATTGCCGGATAACCGGTTTTGAAAAAATTATGCTGGAAGTTAATACCTATCTCAAAGAATATCACGGGATAGAACATACTACTTTGCAGCCCGAATATAGTATTGATGACGACAAAAAATTGTTTCATTAATAAATAATGTATATGCATAAGAAAATTTTGATTTTATGTACCGGTAATTCGTGCCGTAGTCAAATGGCTGAAGGCTTTTTAAAAGCTTTTGACAAGGATTTGGAAGTGTATTCCGCGGGAACCAATCCAAGCAATGAAGTACACCCCAAAGCCATTGCCGCGATGCAAGAAATGAATATTGATATCAGTAACAATTATCCTGAAAATGTATCGGAATATTTAGAACAATCTTTTGACTATGTGATTACGGTTTGTGACTGTGCCAAAGAAACCTGTCCCTATTTTTCGGGTGAGGTTAAACACCGGTTGCATATCGGGTTTGAAGACCCGGCAGAAGCTACCGGAACCGATAATGAAATAATGTCGGAATTTAGACGTATCCGCGA
>JALVLX010000144.1:0-2965 GCA_027032855.1 Flavobacteriales bacterium
ACTACGATACGCAATTAATTTTCTCAAGAAAGTTTAGTGATAATTTTTCGGGACAAATTGCAACGGAATTGGTTTGGCGTAATCTAACACCTGTTACGCCTGCAGGCGAAAAGGCTTACGTTTTTGCCGTACCGGTAAGTTTACGTTACAAAACCGGATTGAAATCAGCCATAGATCTGGAGATTATGCCCAATACGCATCATCATACCATGCCGGTATCTTTGGCTTATGAAGTAGCCAGTAGCGGTAACCACGTTTTTCAAGTCACGATTACCAATTCTGACCGGATTTTGTCACAAAACCTGTTTTTCAATCCCACTTTGTGTTATCCCAAAGACGGATTCATGCTTGGTTTTAATTTAATCCGGTATTTTTAATCTATTTCTATTTTTCCAATAAAAAATTATACTATGAAAAAAATACATTTAAGTTTAATTGTTTTAGTTTCCATAATTTTCTTCAACTGCTCTAAAGACAAAGGGCCGGTTGATGATAACCAACAGGCAGAAAATGTCAGTTTTGCCAATGATGTGCAGCCCATTTTTGACCAAAATTGCACATCTTGTCATCCAAGTTCGGGAAATTTGGATTTAACTTCTGCCAATTCTTATAGCCAATTGGTTAATGTCGATGCGTCCGGTTTTTCGGGCAAGAGAGTAGTTCCCGGAGATGCTGACCATTCTGTTTTGTTTAAAAAAATTGACGGATCAGGTGCTTATGGCAGCAATATGCCTTTGGGAGGAAGCTTATCTGCTACTCAAATTGCAACAATTAAACAGTGGATTGACGAAGGTGCAAACAATAATTAATTATGGTTGCAAGTGTCAAGCAATCGTTTGTGTAGCATTTGATATACATAGAAATATGAAAATCAGTTGGTTGAGAAAATGTTGAACTTGTGGCGGAATTTAAAGTCACAAAAATTTACACAAACTGAAAAAAATCCACTTATTTTCAAAAAAAATCGTAATTTTAACATTCAATTTGAAATAAAAACATAAACAAATATGAGATACGAACCACTTCCCGCAAGTTTATACCAAAAGAACCGCCAAAAATTTATGGCGCAAATGAAACCTAAATCTGTAGCGGTTTTTAATTCCAACGATATTTATCCAATTAGTGCAGACAGCACTCTGCCCTTTGCTCAACACCGTGATATTTTTTATTTGACCGGCGTTGATCAAGAGGAGAGTATTTTGTTGCTCTTTCCGGATGCTCCAAATCAAAATGATAGAGAAATACTGTTTTTAAGAGAAACCAATGACCATATTAAAGTTTGGGAAGGGGAGAAGCTGACCAAAGAAAAAGCTACGGAACTAACCGGCATCAAAAACGTACACTGGTTACAAGATTTTGATGCGCTATTGAAAAAGTTAGTTTTTCAGGCAGAGAATATATATGTAAATACCAACGAACATTATCGTGCTTCAACAGAAGTAGAAACTCGCGAAGACCGTTTTATCAAAAAAGCCAAAGAGTTGTTTCCCGGACATAATTTTGAACGAAGCAACCCTATTTTGCAACGTCTTCGTAGTGTCAAAGAACCCGAAGAAATAGCTCAAATACAAAAGGCTTGTGATATTACGGAAGCCGGTTTTAGACGTGTTTTGGATAAAGTGCATCCGGGTATGAAAGAGTATGAGCTGGAAGCTGAATTTGCTCATGAATTTTTACGTCGTGGTTCGCGGGGTTTTGCCTATACGCCGATTGTTGCCACCGGCGAAAATGCTAATGTACTGCACTATATTCAAAATGATGCCGAAATAAAAGACGGCGATTTAATCTTGCTCGATATTGGTGCCGAGTATGGCAACTGGGCTTCGGATATGACACGCTGTGTCCCGGCAAACGGGAAATTTTCGCCCCGTCAAAAAGAAGTTTATGAAGCGGTTTTGCGCGTTAAAGATGCAGCTGCCAAGATGTTGAAACCCGGTGTGATTTGGGCGGAATACCAAAACAAGGTAGGACGTATTATGGAAAAAGAACTTATCAAACTCGGTCTGCTTACAGAAGCAGATATTAAAAATGAAAATCCTGAATGGCCTGCTTATAAAAAATATTTTATGCACGGCACCTCACATCACATGGGATTAGATACCCACGATTACGGTATCCTTGAAGAACCTATGCAAGCGGGTATGGTCTTTACGGTAGAGCCGGGGATTTATATTCCCGAAGAAGGTATCGGTGTTCGTATTGAAGATGATTATGTCATTCAAGAAGAAGGCGATGCTGTCAATTTGATGAAAAACATCCCGATTACAGTTGAAGAAATCGAAGCTTTAATGGCTTCTTCGAAGAGAGTTTAGTGTCAAATTAAGAATTTTTTCGAAGCAATATCCAGCTTTTTGTTTCAGAATGTAATAGTTTTTACAATGATAAAATTCACACTGGTAGCAATCAAGAGTTTCAACCTTAGGGGTAATCAAATTCCTATTATTTTTATATCTTTTATTTGCACCAGTAAAATTCTATGAATTTTCCGGTGCAAATACGACTAAACATTGAAGTAGGCTAGAACCACGCTATACGCTATATATAATATTGTGTGCCGTTTTTTTTCTTTTTTTATTGGTTAATTAATTCTAAAATCAATTCAGTTAAGGCTTTTATGTCGCTATTTATCGTTCCGTTCATATATTGTTTGTATTTTTTTTCATTATTTGGTGGGTTCAAATTTAGAATTTGATTTTTTTCTAATGCTAGTAATCTAATAAATTCCCTTTGCGCTCGTCCATTTCCTTCTCTAAAAGGATGTAGATAATTAATTGCGTCTAAAATTTCTGCCAATTTTCTAGCTATTTTTAATTTGTCATTGTTTGGTAATTTTTTGAATTCAGAAATTAAAGTGTCAATGTATCTGAAAGCATTTTCAAAATGTGTGGTTGGAAAGAATTATTTACCTTTCTTACTGATTTCTACTTTTCTTTTTTCTCCGGCCCAAACATAAATATCTTGAAAT
>JALVLX010000144.1:2975-3699 GCA_027032855.1 Flavobacteriales bacterium
AAAGAGTTTCAATTCCTTTTATCTTAATAGGATTTTCATAAAGTTCTTGAATTCGTTTTGTTACAACTACACTTTCATAGAAAAGTAAATCATCGGGGCAGTAATTCCTGCTATATTTTATAGAATTCCTGTTTTTGGGTCAATGTAGGTGAATTCAGGGTCGAGATATTTATAATCATCATACATAGGATTTTTCCTTTGTAAATTTTATTAATTCAGATAATGAAATTTTTCCGGTTACGTAATCTCTAATTATTTCAATTCCTTTTTGAGTTGGTTCAAAACCTTCAAACATATTACTCCCAATTGCGTTGGCAGTCATTTCCAAAGTTTTCATATCGGAAAATTTCACTCCCATAATTGTCAGTTTGTTATGGTCTATATCAATAGTTCTGAACATATCTTTTTATTTTTACACAAATTTAATAATTTTTTCTTAATGAAAATTTTGATTTTACTCAAATGGCATCACAACGGTTTCGTATAAGCGTAGTGCGGGTTTTTGGAATACTTTACTTTCAGTTTACACCGAAGTGTATTTATAGTCAAATCATTCATATTTAGCACTATGCCCCGCATTACGTTTATACATTGTTGCCGCCTGGCATTTTTACTAATTCATAATTTGTACTTCTTCCACCACTTGCTTCTTTCTGCAAAATGTTTTTCTTTATCAAGTCTTGTATATCTCTTAGGGCTGTATCTTGAGAGCATTTATTTATTT
>JALVLX010000145.1 GCA_027032855.1 Flavobacteriales bacterium
AGTTACACGGAGTTGAAAAAAATCGCAAATCTGAAATCTGAAATCTGAAATCTGAAATCAAAAAAAGCCTTATATTTGTTTGCTTTAATAACATAAGCATAAAGTTTTGAAACCAAGAAAAATTGTCATCACCGGAGGTCCCAGTACCGGTAAATCAACCGTCATTAATGAATTGAAAAACAGAGCATTCACCTGTTTTGACGAAGTCTCTCGCGATATTATCAAAGAAGCGCAACAAGAAGGTATCGAACAACTGTTTTTAGCCGATCCTTTTCTGTTCAGCCGTAAACTAATAGAAGGACGCCTCAAACAATATCACGAAGCCGACAAAATTGACAAACCTCTTATCTTTTTTGACCGTGGTATTCCGGATGTAAATGCTTATCTTAGATACATAAAACAAGACATTCCCGAGGAATTTGAAAAAATAACTAAAGAACACCCTTACGACCGGTTGGTATTCATCATGCCACCTTGGGAAGATATTTACACAACTGACGCCGAACGTTACGAGAGCTTTAATCAAGCACAACTCATTCACAATAAACTTGTTAACTATTACAAAGAACTTGGATATTATTTAATCTTTGTACCTTTCGGTCCGGTTGAAAAACGGGTTGATTACATTTTGGACTGTATCAAAAAACATTCTTAATTGGCTACGCCTTTACAAATATTACAACAATATTGGGGCTATGACAGTTTTAGACAACCACAAGAAAAAATTATCAACGATGTGGTTGCAGGCAAAGATGTTATCGGTATTTTACCTACCGGCAGCGGTAAATCTGTCATATATCAAGTGGCGGGCTTGCTACTTGACGGGATTACTATTGTCATATCGCCATTGATTGCTTTAATTGAAGACCAAGTCGCCGGATTAAACCGCCGTGATATCAAAAGTATCGCCCTGACCGGACATCTCGGTTTTAACGAACTTGAACGCTTGTTGGACAACGTCCAATATGGCAAGACAAAATTTGTTTTTTTATCACCTGAACGCCTGCAAAATGACTACGTCCAAAGACGATTGGCTAAAATGCCCGTAAACTTAATCACTGTAGATGAAGCGCACTGTATTTCAGAATGGGGACATGATTTCAGACCTTCCTATACCAAAATTCATTTGCTTCGCGAAATTTTACCCGAAACACCCATTTTGGCCTTAACGGCAACCGCCAAAAAAAATGTTGTAAAAGATATTGAAACATACCTTGAACTACGCCATCCAAATATTTATCGCACTTCTGTTGTAAGACATAATATTGCCTACAAGGTCATCCATACAGACCAAAAAATTAATGCGCTAACACAACACCTCAACAAAAAACAAACTGCCATTGTCTATGTCAAAACCCGCAGAAAAACCTATCAATATGCCCAATATGTTGCACAACAAGGTTTTAAAACGGCATATTTTCACGGTGGCATGACCTATGATGAAAAACAAGCAAGTTTAGACGACTGGCTTCAAAATAAAACCCATATCATGTTTGCGACAACCGCTTTCGGAATGGGAATTGACAAACCGGATGTCCGTCAAGTTATGCACTTAGACTTGTCTGCTTCATTAGAAAATTATGTGCAGGAATCAGGACGCGCCGGACGGGACGGCAAATCATCTGAAGCCATTATTTTTATAGACGATAATGATCTGATATATTTTGATCAAACCTACATGAATTTAATTCCTGATATTGATTTCATTCAAAAAGTCTATAAAAGTTTATTTAACCATTTTTACATTGCCGAAAACGAAGGTAAAAATCTGGAAGTGGATTTGAATTTTGCAGACTTTTGCAAACGCTTCAATCTTGACATGCTTAAAACAGTCAATACACTACAAATATTAGAAGCCGAAGAAATAATCAAAGCGACACAAAACCGCAGGTATATCCCTACCGCTAAAATTTTGGTCAGCCAACCGGAAATTCGGTCATATATCAAAAACAAACGTGCCGGTTACTTGGTTCTCGATTTTTTTGTCAGAAGTTTTAGTGATATTTTCTACCTGGATACCAAAATTAATATCAAAAAAATTGCCGCTAAAACAGGATTGACCGATAAGGAAGTTGAAGCATACCTAAAAGAATTAGCAAAAAGAGAAATCATTGATTATCAACCCGTAGGAGAAGTTTTTAAGATACTTTTTTTGGAACCATACAATCAAAAATTGTTCTTATATCACCGCAAAAAAATTGAAAAGCGCATTGAATGGAAAAAAACGCAATTAAAAAAAGTATGGGCATATATCAGCAATAAAAAACAATGCAGAAGCGTTTTTTTAGCAGAATATTTTGATGAAGAAAATGTAGAAGCATGTGGCGTTTGTGATATTTGTCTATCAAAAAAAAGCAATCTGACAGAAAAAGAAATTTTTCAAAAAATAAACCGTTTGCTTCAAGAACAATGTCTGAATAAACATGAATTACAACAACAATTCAAAATTGATATTATGCCATATTTGGATAAGTTGATTGAAAATAACAAAATAAAGCTATCTTCAGTTTTTAAATATTGTATAAAATGATACCGTATTAAAGATATTAAATAAGAAATCTTGTTAATTAGAATACCAAAAAGTACAATAACATACGCGGTGCTTATCACTATTACAGATTCTACGAAAATGCCACAACACAATTTAACAACTATCCTTCCGTTGTTAATATAAACGAAAAGATTTTTATCCCATAATTATCTGCTACGGATTGTCGCCTACTCCGGAAAACACCGGGTAAAAGATATAGATTGGGATTTTTATCAATTTACCGAAAAAGTTTATGTCAAAGGAATCAAAATAAATGTTGATGCTAACGATTTTTCAGGCAATATCAACGAACTAAAAGCATTTTGTAAATAAATATTAATCTAAAATCCGTGACTTATGAAATATCTACTAAAAGCTCTGATTTTCATCTTGGTACTTACCGAGTGTTCGCAATCGCAATCACAATCGCCTACTGCAACCACAGTAGAACAAAACAAACAAACCAAAGATTTAATCAATCCGCAAGGCAATACTATTGCCACAAGAATCTTAACGCCGGACGGCTATCATCGTGAACATCATAGCCGCAATTCTTTTGCTTACTACCTGTCACACCTCAAACTAAAACCGCATGGTGCAAAAGCAAGATACTATAATGGTGACACAAAAAGCAGTGAAGGTGTTTACATAGCCGTAGTTGATATGGATATAGGCAACCGCAATCTGCAACAATGCGCAGATGCCGTTATGAGACTTAGGGGGGAATATCTGTACGGTACCGACCAATATGATGATATTCATTTTAATTTTACAAACGGCTTTAGAGTTGATTACAGCAAATGGAAAAACGGTTACAGAGTAGCCGTAAACGGCAACAGAACGCACTGGGTAAAAACCGCTTCACCGTCAAACAGCTATACCAATTTTAGAAAATATATGAATACTGTTTTTGCTTATGCCGGAACCTTATCTCTATCTAAAGAACTCGTTAGTGTGCCCTTGGAAGACATTCAAATAGGCGATGTGTTTATCCACGGTGGCACCCCCGGACATTCTGAAATTATAGTTGACATGGCAAAAAACGCAAATGGTGACAAAATATTTCTATTGGCACAAAGTTATATGCCGGCACAAGAAACACAAATCTTAATCAATCCTAATAACGATAAAATAAGCCCTTGGTATGCC
>JALVLX010000146.1 GCA_027032855.1 Flavobacteriales bacterium
ACATATCTTTGAAGCAAAATAACCGTATGAAACACTATCTGATTATTCTATTAACACTCACTTTTTTTTCTTGTCAAACTAATAATTCATCCAGTAACACAACCGCAGATACCACACCCGCAAAAAAGTCTTCCAATCAAATCAAAGTAAAGGTAACACAGGTCATAGATACCGTGTTTAGTAAACAAATTGTATCTAATGGTATTATACAAAGCAAAAATATAGCACAGTTGCATTTCAAACAAGCAGGCTATGTACAGCAAGTAAATTATAAAAACGGACAAAAAATATCAAAAGGATCACTCATTGCCGTACTGGAAAACGATTTGCTTAATAATGCCGTACAACAAGCCCGCATACAAGTAGATAAAGCCCGCCAAAAATACGAACAACTCAGCATTGAATATCAAAACGGATTAACCGAAAAATTAAAAATCCAAGCCGGACTCTCAGAAGCGAAAGCACGCTTGCAAGAAGCAAAAATCAAATACCGGCAAAGTATTTTAAAAGCACCCTTTACCGGAACCATAGCCAACCTGAAAGTAAAACAAGGCAATTATGTACAACCGTCCGATACTATTTGCAGCTTATTGGATAACAGTAGTCTTTTTGTAGATTTTCAAATTTTGCCGTCCGATTACGCATTGATACATAAAAACACGCCTATCGAAATACAAGATTTTTATCACAGTGATATGCGTTACAAAGGTATTATCACTGACATCAATCCGCAAGTGAACCGCCAAGGGCTTATATCAGTCAGGGGTAAAATTACAGACCGGCATACACCCTTAATCAACGGTTATCGCGTCAAAGTTGTTATCAATCAAACGGGTAAAAAAATGCCGGTAATACCCAAAACAGCTTTGGTGTTGCGCAACAATAAAGAAGTGGTTTTTACCTACGAAAAAGGCTTAGCCGTTTGGCATTACGTTAAAATCTTTGGTGAAAACGAACGCTACTATGCCATCAGCGAAGGTTTAAAAGCCGGCGACACCATAATTATCAGCAATAATATTAACTTGGCGCACGAAGCGGTGGTAAAAATAGAACCATGATAGCCTATTTAATCAAACGCCCCATTGCTGTACTCAGCATCAGTTTTGCATTATTGATATTAGGTTGGATATCCTTGCAAAAACTGCCGGTATCGTTAATGCCCGATATAGAAATACCCCGTATCAGTGTGGTTATCAATTATCCCGGGCACAGTGCCGGTGAAATAGAAAATAACATCGTCAAACCCCTGCGGGCTGTTTTTGCCAGAACGCCCCACTTAAAAAATATGGATACCCGGACACAAGACGGTAATGCCATCATTAAATTAAACTTTGAGTTCGGTACGCGTACCGGTTACGCTTTCTTACAAGTCAATGAAAAGATTGACGCTTCTCTTAATCAACTGCCCAAAGACCTGCCTTTACCCAAAGTTATCAAAGCAACGGCATCGGATATTCCGGTGTATAATCTTATGCTTCACAGCAAACAAAACTTAGACACTTCGGCTTTTTTGCAAATGAGTGATTTTGCACGCGAAGTTATCAAAAAACGCATCGAACAACTTCCCGATGTAGCCATTGCCGATATGAGTGGCGATTTAAAACCGGAAATAAGTATAGAAATTAAACCGGGCGTTTTGCAAACTTATGGTATTAATCCTGACCTGATAACACAAATCATCAAAAAACACAATTACGTCCCCGGCAATCTGCTGATACAAAACGGGATATATCAATACCATTTAAAGTTTGATAAAAGCCTCAATAATATAGATGACCTTAAAAATTTGCCGGTCAACATTCACGGCAAACTGTTTAAACTGAAAGATTTAACTAATATTTCTGTACGACCGCGCCAAAGTTTAGGCAATATCATATATAACGGACAGCCTGCCATCTCTTTTTTGATTGTTAAACAAGCCGATGCCAAAATTTCACGTTTAAAAAAACAAGTCTTACATCTCACCGATGCGCTAAAAAAAGATTATCCGCAATTGGATTTTCATATTGAACAAGACCAAAGCCGGTTGATTGAAATTTCGTTACAAAATTTAAAATCATCTTTAATAATAGGGACACTATTGGCTATTTTAATTTTATTCTTGTTTTATAAAGATATGTTATCGCCTTTGATTATAGCCATTAGTATTCCGGTATCGCTGATCTTGACCTTTTTATTTTTGCACTTATGGCATATCTCTCTCAATATTATTTCGTTGTCCGGATTGATATTAGGCGTC
Source organism: Flavobacteriales bacterium (assembly GCA_027032855.1). Taxonomy (GTDB): domain Bacteria; phylum Bacteroidota; class Bacteroidia; order Flavobacteriales; family Flavobacteriaceae; genus WGBX01. Next base: position 2,240 of record JALVLX010000146.1, read on the forward strand.
GGTATGATGATTGACAATGCCATCATCGTGATAGATAATATTTTGCAAAAATTACAATCCGGACAAGATTTAGACAATGCGGTTGCCAAAGGTACTACGGAAATTATTGCACCGCTACTGAGTTCTATGCTGACAACCGTTTCGGTTTTCTTACCTTTGATTTATTTGAGTGGTATCACCGGTGCTTTGTTTTACGACCAAGCTGTTTCGGTGGCAATGGGTTTATTATCTTCGTTCTTGGTAAGTATTATAGTGATTCCCGTTTTGTTCCGGCTTTTTTATCGTTTGAAAAAAAACAAACCATATACTGCAACTTCAACAATTGAAAATTTTTATAACAAAACGCACAGCTACTTTATCAAAAGAAAAATAATTACTTTGGGGATAGCCGGTTTGGGTATTTTTTTAATGTTAGTCCTGTTTAACAGTCTTCACAAACAAAAATTACCTTTCTTTAAAGAAACCGAAACACTTGTTGATATAAACTGGAATGAAAACATCAATTTACAAGAAAATCAAAAACGAATCACCCATCTATTAAAACAAATACAGGGTATCTCTACTTATATTGTTTGGACCGGACAACCGGATTATCTATTGCAAAATGAACAAAACAAATCTTTGGAACAGAGCCGGATTTATATCAAAACCAAAAATCCGAAAACATTACAAAATGTTAAAAAACAATTAGCTACCCTACTTAAAAATTATTCACCGGTACAAATGTCTTTTTTACCGCCACCTAACGTTTTTCAATATATTTTTGAAAATAACCAACCGCAACTCATCGTAAAATTAATTCGTTCGGGATTTGACAAACTTCCACCGACAGAACATTTGTCCGGTATTCAAAAAGCTTTGGGGTTACCAGTTTCGCAAATTCCGTTGCAAAAAGCAATGGCAATCGAAATATCCGCCGAAAAATTAGCTCTGTATAATGTCCATTACGAACAACTCATCAACACCTTACAAGCGGCTTTTCAGTCCCATTATATCGACCACCTCAAAACCCAAAAAAAATATATCCCTATTGTAATGTCGTATCCGAAACATGAAATTGCAAACATTGTTCAATCTCTATATATCAGTAACAACGCCAATCGACAAATTCCCGTAAAAGCATTGATCAAACTAAAACAAGTTGCTTATTATAAATATATCAACGGCGATGCCAATAGCGAATTTTTAGCATTCTCCTTTAACGGACTTAAAAATCCGGCACAAAAAATACAAGATTTACAATCTAAAATTCGCAAGTTACCTGAATATAGTCTCAGATTTTCGGGGGCTTATTTTGAAAAACAACAACTCGGAAAGGAATTATGGCAAGTGATGTTGATAGCCCTATTGTTGCTGTATTTTATTA
>JALVLX010000147.1 GCA_027032855.1 Flavobacteriales bacterium
GAAGGCGCTGTACCGGCAACTATTGCCCTGATAAATGGTAAAATCAAAGTCGGGTTGGAGAAAGATGAAATAGAATTTTTAGCCAAAAAAGGACGGGAAGTCATAAAAACCAGTCGTCGTGATATACCTTATGTTTTGTCGCACAAATTGACAGGTGCTACAACCGTAGCCGCAACGATGATTGCTGCCGAACGGGCAGGTATCAAAATTTTTGCCACCGGCGGTATAGGCGGGGTACATCGCGGGGCAACGGAAACTTTTGACATTTCCGCCGACTTGCAAGAGCTGGCAAAGACCAATGTTGCAGTGGTCTGTGCCGGTATCAAATCAATATTGGACTTAGGCTTGACACTCGAATACCTCGAAACCATGGGCGTGCCGGTTTTGGGTTATCAAACAGATGAATTACCCGCATTTTATACCCGAAAAAGCGGTTTTAAAGTCGATTATAAGATGGAAAGTCCACAAGAAATAGCAGACGTGCTACGTGTCAAATGGGCAACCGGTTTACAGGGCGGTGTCGTCATTGCCAATCCGGTACCGGAAGCTCATGCTTTGGATGAACAAATTATGCACAAAGCCATAGAACAAGCACTTGCTGAACAACAAAAAGCCGGCATCAAGGGTAAGGAAAGTACCCCGTTTTTGTTGGCAAAAGTCAAGGAACTGACCAGCGGACAGAGTTTGGTTTCAAATATTAAACTGGTACTCAACAATGCTCGTCTGGCAGCGCAAATTGCCGCTTCTTTATAATAACGAGAGATCGTAATTACTTGTCATTCCGACAGAGCTTTGCGACCGCAGGAAGTAAAGCGATGAGAAATCTAGAACAATAAATCTGAAATGAATAGTGAGAAATCTCACTATGTTCGAAATGACATCAGACAAAAAATTCCTTATTTTCTCACAAAAAAATAATCCTTAAATTTGCAATTCAACACCTAAAACAATTGTTGCTCAATGAAATATTTCCGGTATCTTATCATCATCTTTTTGGCAAATGCTTGTGCGCGGGTAGGCAGACCTACCGGGGGGGAAAAAGACGTCACTCCTCCTAAATTGTTGCGGATGGTACCGGCAAATGAAACTAAGAATTTTAAAGGAAAGGAAATTGTTCTGGAATTTGATGAATATGTTCAGATACGTGATTTGATGAAAAACTTATTGGTGTCTCCACCGCTCAAAAATCAGCCTTTGATTGTCCCCGGCGGTATTGCTTCAAAACATTTTAAAATCAAATTTCAAGATACGCTTAATCCTAATACGACTTATCAAATCAATTTTGGTGAAAGTATAGCAGATTTTAATGAAAATAACAAATTAAAAAATCTTAGTTTGGTGTTTTCAACCGGTCCCGTCATTGACAGTCTGTCGTTAAAAGGTAAGATAAACCTCATGCATTTTGATGATAAACCCAAGACAATTTCGTTGGGATTGTATGATGCAAATGAGTTTAAAGATTCGTTAGTTTTCAGAGAAAAACCATATTATGTAGCAATCGCAGGTGAAAACGGCGCTTTTGAATTCAAATTTTTGAAAGCCGGAACATACCGGATTGTTGCTTTGGGCGATGAAAACCATGACTATAAATACCAACAAGATAAGGAGAGTATCGGATTTACGGACAAGATTATAAAAATACCGGGTGATACGTTGGTCAATTTGAAGCTATTTCGGGAAATACCTCCGTTTAGTGTTGAAGATATCAGTCAGCAATCTGCCAATCATGTTCTTGTCAAGTTTAAAGGACAACCCGATAGCCTAAAAGTTGCTGTAAAGCCGGCTATGAAAAGGCAACTGCGTTTTGTTGAAAAAGATGAGTGGCATTTGTGGTATCAAACCGCTCAAGACAGTATTAAATTGGAAATTCCCTTATCAAAAGGGCGAATCAAAAAATATTATCGTAAACGTATCAAGGATATAGATTCATTGCAAGTCCGGTTTTTAAGAAAAAGCCGTTTGAGTCCCGGAGATTCTGTTGTTATTTCCGGCAATATGCCTTTGGAAAGCATAGATAGCAGTAAAGTACAATTACTGGCTGACAGTGTTGCGGTTGCTTTTGGTTTGCAAAAATTGAAAAAAGGCTTGTTTAAGATAAATTTTGAAAAACAAACAGGCAAAACATACAACTTGAGAATACTGCCGAAAGCCGTAACCGGATTTACCGGAAAGGTTAATAATGATACGTTGCGTACAAATTTTAAAGTGCCTAAAAAAGATGCTTTCGGTAAATTGATTTTACATCTAAATAATGTGCAACAAAAGCTCTTGTTTGTAGAGTTGATAATGAACAAAAAAATCGTCCGTAAAACCCCGACCCAAACCGGCAATGATTTTGTTGTAGAATATCTGATGCCGGGCACTTATACTTTACGGATTATTGTGGATACTAACCAAAACAACCTTTGGGATACCGGCAATTATCTGCGACATATCCAACCCGAACAAAGTATAGAACCGGATAAAAACATAGAAATCCGCGCCAACTGGGATGTGGATCAAGCTTTGAATCTTGAAGAGTTGAGCAAATAAGTGCGAAGTGTTTAGTGGAAAGTGGAAAGTGCGTAACGTGGGTGTTGATGTCGGGTGGTAGAAATTGGAAGTGGCGGATGTGGTAGTATTCTTACTCTGTGAAATTTACTCTGTGGTTAAAAAGTAATGAAAAACAATCTTTGAACCCCAAGGAGAGGTGACATGATTGAGGATACTAATAAGTGAAAACCTTTGGACCCCTGAAATGGGTAAACATAATTTATTTACTAATTTCAATAATTACTTTTTATAGACTATAAAGGAAAAAGAATTTCCGTTTGTATCTTTATTTCCTGAAGCCTTCCACATAATTACAACTAATTTATTATTTGAAGGAGATGTTGTAACCATTCGTGCATAAGAAGTGTTCATTGGTGATACTAATGTTGTATATTTTTTTGTTGTTTGTATTTTTCTTTAAATGTCAGAAATGATTGATACTGTAAATTTATAAAAATTATAAAATAACTGTGAGATAATTGATTTTATTAACAGTATTGAATAATTAGAATTTAAATTATTACAAATTTTCGTTTTTTTAATTCTGCACAGCCTTCCAACAAATTAATTCATGAAATACAACTTTCAGCTCAAATATCCTTTTCAAATAACCAAATTAACAATTAACCGGTTAATCAATATAATAATTTCGTATTTTTGACAATCATGCACCAATCATAAAAATATTAATCTTACTACAAAATGACCACTACTAACCAAGAACAAAATACCGGACAAAACCGCAAAAGACTCTTCCTGCTTGATGCTTACGCATTGATTTTCAGAGCTTTTTATGCTTTTATCAAAAACCCGCGTATCAATTCCAAAGGCTTGGACACTTCGGCTATTTTCGGTTTTCTCAATACTTTAATAGATTTAATCCGTCGCGAAAACCCTGACCATTTGGCTGTCGCCTTCGATTTGGGTGGCTCCAAAGAACGCCGGGAACTTTTTGAAGACTACAAAGCCAACCGCCTCGAAACTCCCGAAGGAATTTTGCTTGCCGTACCGTACATTAAGAAAATTTTGGAAGCCATGCATATTC
>JALVLX010000148.1 GCA_027032855.1 Flavobacteriales bacterium
GAAAAGGTGTGAATATTGTAAAATGTGTTAAATTAGCAGGAAAATTTGATAATATATGCTAAATAAATTTGCGATTTTCTCAATTGTATTATTATTTTTTTTGCAGCTATATTCTTGTGCCGTAAAAACTCAAAAAAATATTAAAACGGACAGCTTGGTTGCAAAACATGGTCTTTTACGGGTTGACGGTATCCGGATTGTTGATAAAAAAAATCAACAGATAAGTTTGGCAGGAAACAGTTTTTTTTGGTCCAATCCTTATTGGAGAGGCGTAAAGTTTTTTACCAAAGATGCCGTCAAGTGGTTGCACAAGGATTGGCATACACAGATAATACGGGTGCCTTTGGCGGCAGACCCGCGTGTCAAAGATGGTTATTTGTATGAACCTGATGTCAATTTGAAAGCTGTGGAAAGGCTGGTTGATACAGCTATAGAAGAAGGTATTTATGTCATTATCGACTGGCATTCGCAACATGCCGAACAAAATGAAGCGCAAGCCATTGAATTTTTTGAAAAAATGGCACGTAAATACGGCAAATATCCCAATGTAATGTACGAAATTTATAATGAGCCATTAAAAGTCTCTTGGGATACTGTCGTCAAACCTTATGCAGAACACGTTATTAGTGCTATTCGTAAAATTGACCCCGATAATATGATAATTGTAGGAACACCGAATTGGTCGCAAGATGTAGATGTGGCATCAGAAAATCCCATTACCGGTTACAATAATATTGCTTATACCTTGCATTTTTATGCCGCCAGTCACTTTGAATGGCTACATAATAAAATGGAAAAAGCTATCAAAAACGGTCTGCCGCTGTTTGTTACCGAATGGGGAACGGTTAAAGCCAACGGTGACGGACAAATGCATTTGGAATCTGTCAAAAAGTGGATGCAACTGCTGAAAAAATACAAACTCAGTCATTGCAACTGGTCGGTAAATGACAAAACCGAAGGTGCTTCGATATTAAAGCCGGGTGCTTCTGTACATGGCGGTTGGAGCGAAGACGATTTAAGCCCGTCAGGTAAGCTGGTCAGAGAGTATATTAGAAACTGGCAGACATTTGTCAATGAGAAATAATCCGGTATTTGTTGCGAAAAAAATTACGGGTTTGAGATAGTTTCATAGCCCCAAGGTCCGGTTTGATGGTATTGTGGTGAAAATTCTATCCAAAATTTTGTACCGTTAACTTTTCCAACTAAAATGGAGTCTTCAACATAAGTTTGTCTTACAAAATCATTATTATACGAATCAAACGCACTAGAATCGTCGTCAATATTACCATATTCATCTATAACAACACAATCTTCCCATATAGCTGTTTTGACAAACATTAATTCTATACAATCGCAATTTTTCTTAAAAAACATATATCTTTCCGTATAAAAATCTACGCCCCCACCTACAATAATTGTATCGTTTGATATGGACCATTTCCATAAATCATCGGGAAAATGAATAATTCCGCCTGTATTGTACATGCTTATAGGCGTGTGTCTGGATGTTGTATCAATTCCCAAATTTTGCGTTTCGCAGTTTGAAATATTGTCGTTGTCATTAGTGCTACAAGAAAAAATTAGCAGGCCTGTTATTAATATAATGTATAGCTTGGATTATTTCATAATTATTGTTTTGATAAGCAAATGTATAAAAAAAAGCAAATTCTAAATATTTTTCTAGTTTTTTTTGTAAAAACATTGTTTTTTTAATGTGAATAAAAAAATCACAACTAAAATTTAGCTGTGATTTCAAATTTTATCTAAGTTTTAATCCGGATTAAAACAGTAACTCTATTCTATTGCGGAATAATTTGATTTTCCCTTCATGTTCTAACTGTTTTAATAAACGCGATACCACTACTCGCGAGGTTGACAAATCGTTGGCAATTTCTTGATGGGTGATATAAATCAACTTAGTGCTGAGTGCTTCGGAAGCTTTTTCAAGATATTTTAAAATGCGTCTGTCCATTTTCATAAATACAACCGAATCCATTGTATCGAGAAATTCTTTCATTCTGTTGTTATAATTTCGACAAACATAATAACGCCAGCTGGGATATTCTTTAGTAAGATTGTCCATGAGACGAACAGGGAAAAGTAACAATTCACCATCGGTTTCCATTATAAAATCAATTTCACTTTTTTTTGTTGTGGCACAAATAGAAAAAGTGGCGGTACAAGCTTCTTTTTCATTAAGATAAAACAAAATATGTTCTTCTCCGTTATCATCGGTTCTTACAACTTTTGCTGTTCCGGATAAAATGATAGGGATATTTTTAACTTCATCGCCTCGAGAAATAATTTGTGTACCTTCTTCAAGAGATACGACTTTTCCATGGTTGGTTAAATTTTCTAAAAGTTTTTCAGAAAAAATGTCACCTAATACTTTTTCCAATTTGTGTTGTTTGTCCATAATTATATACTTTTTACCTTTTCTATTTCCGGCAAATGTTTTTTGATAATTTGTTTTACCCCGACATTTAATGTCAAATCATTGATCTTACAACTGTAACAATTACCTTCAAATTGCACTAAAACTTCTTTATCGGTAAAATCAATCAAAGAAATATCACCACCGTCTTTTTGTAAAAAAGGACGGATTTCTTCTAAAGCACGGTTGAGCTTTGCTATAATTTCTTGATTGTTTTTCATAATGAGATTTTAATCAGCTACTAAAGTAATAATTTTATTTTACACTACAACCGGCTTGATTGGTAATTTGTATTTTTTCTGTCGGAGGCAGGTTTTTATTGCGTTTTACTGTTTCTTCTACCACATTTTTTGTGATTTCTTCAAAAGCTTTTTGGGTCGGTGTGTTCTCTTGCAGAGCTGCCGGACGTCCAAAATCGCCGGCTTCGCGCACACTTTGCACCAAAGGAATTTCTCCTAAAAATGCGACGCCTAAATCTTCTGCCAAATATTTACCGCCGTCTTTACCAAAGATGTAATATTTATTGTCCGGACATTCTTCAGGCATGAAATACGACATGTTTTCTACGATACCCAATACAGGCACATTGATAGTCGGATTTTTAAACATGTCAATTGATTTTTTAACATCGGCAATGGCTACATTTTGCGGTGTCGTAACTACAACCGCACCGGTTACCGGCAAGGTTTGCATCACTGACAACTGAATGTCACCGGTTCCCGGAGGTAAATCAATCAGCATAAAGTCCAAGTCGCCCCAGTTGGTATCAAAGACCATTTGGTTGATAGCCGAATTTGCCATACTACCTCGCCAAATTACTGCCTGACCGGGTTGTGCAAAATAGCCGATAGACATGTTCTTAACGCCGTGTGCTTCAATGGGGATAATCATGGTTTTTTCGCCTATCTTAGTAGCACGCGGGCGTTCGCTTTGCGTACCGAACATCAAAGGAATGGAAGGTCCGTAAACATCGGTGTCTAAAATAGCAACTTTAAAACCCATGTTTGCCAAGGTAGTAGCCAAGTTTGTGGTAACGGTAGATTTTCCAACACCGCCTTTTCCTGAAGCAACCGCTATGATATTCTTGATTTTTTTCAATGGTTTTT
>JALVLX010000149.1 GCA_027032855.1 Flavobacteriales bacterium
GCAAGGCAGTATGTCTGTTATGGATTATCCTGAGCGTAAAAATCCCTTTTTGCCACTTATTCCGGGCATTAATTTTATCAATTTTAATGATTTTAACGATTTAAACAAAATCAGTCATCAAACCGCTACCGTTATCTTGGAAACCATACAAGGCGGTGCCGGATTTATAGAACCCGAACAGGGATATTTAAAAGCTGTCAAAAAGCGTTGTGAAGAAACCGGTACGTTGTTGATTTTAGATGAAATCCAAACCGGTTTTGCGCGTACCGGTAAAATGTTCGGCTTTGAACATTACGACATCATACCGGACATAGTCATCACAGGCAAAGCATTAGGTGGCGGTATGCCGATAGGCGCTTTTACATCCACACCTGAAATTATGCAACATCTGACCAATCCGCCAATGGGTCATATCACCACTTTTGGCGGGCATCCGGTTATTGCTTCTGCGGCATTGGCTACAGTAAACTTTATAGAAGACAACAAATTAACCGAAGAAGCTATCCGTAAAGAACAGCTTATCCGTAAACATCTCAAACATCCGAAAATAAAAGAAATACGCGGACGAGGCTTGATGTTGTCGCTTATTATGGAAACAGCAGAACAAGCCAATGAATTGGTTTTAAAAGCCCTTGACAACGGCTTGATTTTGTTTTGGCTACTCTACGAAAAGCGGGCAGTCCGTATCACCCCGCCTTTAACCATCAGTGATGAAGAATTGCTTAAAGGTATTGAGATTATTTTAAGGCTCTTGTAGATTTTTTTGTTGTAGAATTCATTACAAAAACCCCTTGCCATTCCAGCAAGCCTCAAAAGGTGTGCTCTGTTAGTAGCAAATTTGTATCACACAAAATAAGAAAGTTCCGTAGGAGCGCCCGTAATGTTTACGATTGACAATTTCGGGGTAATATGCCGTCAGTGGCAGGAGGCACCGACGGAGCCTTTAGTGCTGTGTTCGACATGACAGGGCACACTTGGCACTTTACCGCTTTTCACTCGGCACTCATTTACTCAAATCCTCAATACATTGTAACAATTCCCGCCACAAATCGTTAATGCGATATAAATAATAAAATGTATGTCGTTAATTTTAGAAGTAAACAATTTGACAAAAAAATTCGGGCGGTTGACGGCTGTTGACCGGTTGAGTTTTAAGATAGAGAAAGGTCATGTTTACGGATTATTGGGACCTAACGGTAGTGGCAAATCCACGACTTTGGGTATGATATTGAATGTTGTCAATAAAACCGGTGGTAATTTTAAATGGTTTGAAGGCAAAATGTCTAATGCAGAAGCCTTAAAAAGAATAGGCGCCATTATAGAACGACCGAATTTTTATCCCTATATGTCCGCTTGGCAAAACTTGAATTTGGTTTGTAAAATCAAAGAAATTTCTAACAGCAGTATTGACGAAAAATTAGAATTAGTTGGTTTAGCAGACCGGAAGCACGATAAGTTTAAAACGTATTCGCTTGGTATGAAACAACGATTGGCTATAGCATCAGCATTGCTCAACAATCCGGAAATGCTGATTTTAGATGAGCCTACAAATGGTTTAGACCCAAAAGGCATACACGAAATACGAAAAATTATCGGAGATATTGCCGCAGAAGGTACGACTATTATTTTGGCGTCCCATCTTTTGGACGAAGTGGAAAAAGTTTGCGATCAAGTGATTATTTTGCAAAAAGGCAAAAAAATATTTGAAGGCAAAGTGTCGGAGATGAGTATGCATTCCTATTGGTTTGAGTTGCAATCCGGACAGCTTGAAAATCTTAGAAATCTCTTGTTGCAAAATGATGCGGTAAAAGATGTCATTATTGAAGACAAGCTTGTAAAAGTCTTTCCGAAAACTAATAATTTATCCGGTGCTGAATTAAATAAGTACTTAGCAAACCAAGGAGTTTATGTAGAAAGTCTTGTCAAAAAACAACCTAAGTTGGAAGATGAATTTTTAAAAATTACAGAATGAAAAATATCATTAGACTCATAGCAATCGAATATTATAAAATCAAGCATCATAAGCTAAGCCGGATTTTGTTTTTGTCATATTTCATCTTGCTTTCCGGTATAGCTTTGATTGCTTCAATTAAGTTTAATTTAGGGCATTTTGAAGTCCATTTGGCAGAGCAGGGGATTTTTAACTTCCCTTATATTTGGCATTTCAACACTTACGTGGCTGATATTTTAACCTTCTTTTTGGCTATCATTGTTGTTTCTATGGTTACAAACGAATACACGTTCCGGACGGTAAAGCAAAATCTGATTGACGGTATGACTAAGAAGGAATTTGTGTTGTCAAAGTTTTATTTTTTGGTGCTTTTGTCTTTGACAGCAACCTTCTTTGTCTTTGTAATGACGCTTATTTTAGGCTTAATTTACTCAGATTATACCAGCCCAGGTGTTGTTTTTAGAGACATTTACTTTTTGTTTGCTTTCTTTTTAAAGTTATTGGGACTTTTTTCTTTGATCATGTTTTTAGGCTTTTTGTTTAGGCGAGCAGCAATAGCACTGGGTTTCTTTTTTATTTGGATTTTAGTTGAATGGATTTCTTATGCTGTTCTACGCTGGGAACTGTTCAACAAAGAAATTGCTGAATTTATAACACAATTCTTTCCTTTCATTTCCATTAAAAGTTTACTCCCCGAACCGGTTACTCGTCTTAATGCCACTAAAAATTTAGGCAAGCAAATAGGAGAAAATATTGATAAATTTGAAGGTATTCCGGTTCATAATTTTTTAATTGTTATCATTTGGATTTTACTTTTTGTAAATTTTTCATATAAATTGCTTCAAAAAAGGGATTTGTAAGTTAATAAATTTGCAGTTAATAGATAATATTTTATCTTTGGGGCAAACAATACTTGCAATGAAAAGACAGTTTTTTATCCTATTTATCCTATTTATCAGCATTTCTATAAATGCACAATACGAAGCGGCTCACTGGTTTTTTGGAAGTCATGCCGGTTTAGATTTTTCCTCGGGAGCACCTGTCAGAGAAACCGGTGGATTGATAGACACAGAAGAAGGTTGTTCTTCCATATCAGATGCTTGTGGAAATTTGTTGTTATATACTGATGGGATTACTATCTGGAATGCCAATCATCAGGTTATGTTAAACGGTAGCGGTTTGCATGGTGATGATTCATCAACCCAATCAGGGATTGTTGTCCCTAAGCCGGGTGACAGACACACATATTACGTTTTTACGGTTGATGATGGGTTTAGCTCTCCTTCGTCAGAAGGTATGCAATATTCAGTAGTTGATATGAATTTAGACGGTGGCCTGGGTGGTGTGGTTGCCGGACAAAAAAATATTCGTTTGGTTGAACATGCCAGTGAAAAAGTAACGGCTGTTATCAGTTCCGATGGTAGTTCGGTTTGGGTAATTACATTGGCGCCTCGTACTACCGATAACACTGCCATGTATCATACTTATGGTAGTAATATGAATACTTTTTATGCTTTTAGAATAACCAATTCCGGTGTAGAACAAACTGCAACTGTTTCGCAATTATCTCTAAACATTTTTAACGGTATCGGGTATATGAAAGCCTCGCCTGACGGCACTAAAATTGCTATAGCCAATGCCATGGACAACTCCGCTTATATACTTGATTTTGATAATGCTACCGGTGTTGTCAGCAATCCCGTAGCTTTAAACTTGAATATGGGCAATGACTCGCCTTACGGATTGGAATTTTCACCTGACAGTTCCAAATTATACCTCAGTGACTGGTATGACCGTTTAACGCAGTTTGACTTGGCAAACAATAATCAAGCGACATTAATTAGTACAAATACAAATTATAGAGCAGCTTTGCAGTTAGGCTTAGATGGAAAAATTTACAGACCTTATACAACCAGTTACGGGTCAACCCAAAATATGATTAGTGTGATTGAAAACCCTAATGAAGCCGGGGCGGCATGTGGATATCGCCACAGATATATCAATTTAGGGTCGGGAATGTTTGTGCATCAAGGGCTACCTCCTTTTATTCAATCGTACTTTGTTCAGATACAAGCGCCCAACGTAACGGCGCAATTTAACAATATTTTTGAAGTAACTTCAAATGAAGAAATTGTCAGCGTTGACTGGGATTTTGGTGATGGAACTACTGATAATACTTTACCTGATAATCCGCCGGATAACACCCACTCTCAAACCAGTCATATTTTTACAACGCCCGGAAATTATGTTATTTCAGCAACCTTGCATCTCTATGTAGGCTGTGACGTTACCGTAACACAAGTATTTATTATTCCTCCGGATATAGAAGAATATATTTGTGGTACTAATTTGTCCGGTATTGAAACACTTGATTTACATCAGTTTGACAATGATATTATTGCTAATCAAACAACTACCGGAAATTATGAAATTCACTATTTCCTTAACGAACAAGATGCTTTAAATAACGTTAATGAAATAACTACACCATATACAAATACTACCAATAGGGATAAGTTGACTTATCAGATTATAGACTTAACGACTAATGATATCAGATATGGTACATTTTATCTGAATATCAACCCGATGCCTGAAATTTTAAGTGTTACAACTTATGAGATTTGTGATAGTGATACTGATGGTTTTGCATCTTTTGATTTGACTACAAAAGAAACAGAAATATTGGGAACCAGAACTAATCCGCCTTATGATATTAAATATTATCCTACGCAAGCGGATGCAGAAGCGGCTACTAATGAAATAACCAATGCGTCAAGCTATACCAACGTAACGCCTTTTAATGAAACTGTTTGGTACCAAATTACAGACACAGATACCGGTTGCACCAATGAAGGTTCATTTGATTTGATAATCCATCCGCTACCTGATATCGGTCAGGGTGATGTTTTTTTAATTTGTGCAGGTGATACATACACAATCAATGCCCCGTCAGGTTTTTCATCTTATCTTTGGTCAACAGGTCAAACTGACGAAGCTATTAGTGTAAATGCTCCCGGTGAATATACTGTAACGGTAACAGATGCTAACGGTTGTACCAATTCAAAAACCATTACCATAGAAATATCTGATGCAGCTATTATAGAAAAAGTCGAAACACTTGATTTTAATGCAGATAACAACCAAATTACCGTTTATGCTTCCGGAATAGGTGATTATGAATATTCATTGGACGGCATGAATTATCAAGAATCTAATGTGTTTACCGGTTTGTATCCCGGCACTTATACGGTTTATGTGTCAGATAAAAACGGTTGTGGTGTAACAACTCAAGTGGTTGATTTGCTGGGGGCTCCGCGTTTCTTTACGCCTAACGGTGACGGTGCCAATGACTTATGGCATGTTATCAATATTACAAAAAAACCTAATTCTGAAGTCAGAATATATGACCGCTACGGAAAATTGTTGAAGGTGTTGCCTTCAAGTAGTCCGGGGTGGGACGGAACCCTGAACGGCAAACCTTTACCTTCAACGGATTATTGGTTTATAGCAGATATTAATGAAGGGAATGATGGCACCCGGCACAAAACCGGACATTTTGCCTTAAAAAGATAAAAAAGAATAAAATATTTATTTTTTAACTATAAATTCCCCAATTTTGCATTGGGGAATTTTTTATTATGAAAACATTTAAAATCAAATCTTCATTTTCACCTACCGGTGACCAACCCGAAGCAATTGAGCAATTGGCAAAAGGTATTTTGTCGGGTGACAAATACCAGACTTTATTGGGTGTTACCGGTTCGGGGAAGACTTTTACGATTGCCAATGTGATTGAAAAAGTGCAACGCCCCACCTTGATATTGGCACACAACAAGACTTTGGCGGCACAATTATTTCAAGAATTCAAACAGTTTTTCCCCGACAATGCCGTAGAATATTTTGTATCCTATTATGATTATTACCAGCCGGAAGCTTATCTTCCCACTAGTGGTACTTACATTGAAAAAGATTTGTCTATCAATGAAGAAATTGAACGCTACAGGCTCAGTACAACATCATCCTTGCTTTCGGGCAGACGTGATGTTATTGTGATTGCTTCCGTATCGTGTTTGTATGGTATCGGCAACCCTTCAGAGTTTAAAAAGAATGTGGTCAAAGTCAATAAAGATATTCAAATGACCAGAACGAAATTATTACACAATCTGGTTTCAAGTCTGTACAGCCGTAGCGAAACTCCCAAAGCCGGTAGTTTTATTGTCAAAGGAGATACCATTACGGTTTATCCGTCCTATACGGACCGCTATTACCGTATCAATTTTTGGGGTGATGAAGTGGATATGATTGAAGTGATACATGCGGAAAGCGGTGAGTTGGTTGATACGGTGGAAAGTATTGATATTTATCCGGCTAATCTATTTGTAACCTCTCCATCTCGTTTAAATGAAGCTATTCAAAATATTCGGCGTGATTTGGGTAAACAAATAGATTATTTCAAAGAAATAGGTAAACATTTGGAAGCCAAACGCCTTAAAGAACGCACCGAATTTGATTTGGAAATGATGTCGGAATTAGGTTATTGTTCAGGTATAGAAAATTACTCCCGCTACCTTGACGGACGTGCTCCGGGCAGCCGCCCTTTCTGTTTATTGGATTATTTTCCCGATGATTATTTAATGGTTATTGATGAAAGCCATGTTACTGTTCCGCAAGTACATGCCATGTATGGCGGTGACCGTTCGCGTAAAGAAGTTTTGGTAGAATACGGTTTTCGTTTGCCTTCGGCAATGGATAACAGACCTTTAAAATTTGAGGAATTTGAACAAATGCAAAACCAAGTGATTTATGTCAGTGCCACACCGGCAGATTATGAACTGCAAAAGTCAGGTGGGGTAGTGGTGGAGCAGGTTATCAGACCAACCGGACTGCTTGATCCGGTCATTGAAGTCAGACCGCGACAAAATCAAGTAGATGACTTGCTCGATGAAATACAAAAACGTGTTGAACAAGATGAGCGCGTATTGGTAACGACTTTGACCAAACGTATGGCGGAAGAATTGACCAAATATTTAACCAAAATTAATGTGCGTAGCCGTTATATTCACTCTGATGTGGATACGCTTGAACGTGTGGAAATCATGCACGACCTGCGTAAAGGGCTTTTTGATGTGCTGGTAGGTGTCAACTTACTTCGTGAAGGCTTGGATTTGCCTGAAGTGTCGCTTGTAGCTATCCTCGATGCCGATAAAGAAGGCTTTTTGCGTTCGCATAAATCTTTGACCCAGACCATCGGACGGGCAGCGCGTCATGTCAACGGCACTGCTATTTTGTATGCTGATAAGATTACCAAAAGTATGCAACTGACCATAGATGAAACCAATCGTCGTCGCGAAAAACAAATTGCTTACAACCGCAAACACGGTATTACACCTAAAGCCATTCAAAAAAGCTTGGACAACTTGATGAGTCAAAAGCAGCCGAAAACTTATGTTTACGAAAAAGACCTGACCGAGCAGGTGGCTGAAAACAAAGCACTATATCAAACAAAGGAGGATATTGACAAACAAATCAGGGAACTACGAAAAAAAATGGAAGCGGTAGCACAAGAATTGGATTTTATCAAAGCAGCACAATACAGGGATATGATTAAGGAGTTGCAAGAAGCTAAAGGTAGATTATAGTAGCTGGTAACAAGTAGAAAGTTAGATAAAAGATAAGAGATAAGGGATAAGGGATAATTGAGGAATGAAGAGTGAAGTGGTTCATTGTTTTTTCTTACTCAACTAGGTTAGCTCAGCAATCTCTCTCTTGGCAGTTTGAGAACTTAATTGACCAATTCATCAGTAAATAAAAACGTTAAAAATATTGATTCTTGTGAAAAAAATTTTTATTTTTGGTAAAAATAAAATTTACATGTCCAAAAAAGTCATTTTTTTAGTTTTAGGGTTGCTCATTGCAGGTGTTGCAGGTTATAATTTTAAAGCGGATCCTTATACCAATGAAGCTGTTAAAAACGGATTTCACAACAATTATAAAGTTTATGCGATTCCTATTCCGGATTCGTTGCAACTGGTAGATGAGCCGGTACCTGTTAACCAAAAAGATGTCCGCGAACGTATCGACCGGGAGTTGTTGGTCAACACGTATTGGCAATCTAACGGACTTTTACTCTTTAAACGTAAAAACAAATATTTTCCGATCATAGAACCTATTTTAAAACGTGAAGGTGTACCTGATGATTTTAAATATTTGGCAGTAGCCGAAAGTGGTTTACAAAATGTCACTTCACCGGCTGGCGCCAAAGGTTTTTGGCAAATAATGAAAAAAACCGGCCAAGAACTCGGGTTGGAAATCAATGACGAGGTAGATGAACGCTATAATTTGGAAAAAGCAACTGTTGCCGCTTGTCAATATCTCAAAAAAGCCAAACAAAAATACGGCTCTTGGACCTTAGCTGCCGCTTCGTATAATGCAGGTATGAGCAAAATCTCTAAAGAATTGGAACGTCAAAAAGTTGACAATTACTACGATTTATTGTTAACCAGTGAGACTTCCCGTTATGTGCCACGCATCATTGCGTTAAAACATATCTTGGAACACCCCAAAGAATTTGGTTTTATTTTTAGCAAAGATGATTTATACACAACTTATGACTCTTACGAAGTAAAAGTAGATAGCAGTATTGAAGATTTGGCGCTGTTTGCCATAGAACACAATATGACTTACAAAGAATTAAAACTCCTGAATCCTTGGCTTCGCAGTGACAAACTGACTAATAAACAAGGAAAAATTTATCATATTAAAATACTGAAAAACAAATAGATTTACAAACTACCCTGTCTAAAGTAAAACAGACTGTTTTTGGCAAAATCTATAAAATTATTTTTTGCTAAATTTCCTTGCCACGTATTCCCCCACAATACCACTTACTATAGTACTGATAGAAATAATCGAAGCATCACGTAACGTAATTTTATCCAAAAAAAATGCGCCCCAAATAACGCCGAATATTAACAATAAAATCAAAAAAGCTTTCAATATTTCAGAATTCATGTTTTGTGGTTTTTTACAAATATAAAAAACTAATCAGACAAAAACTCAATATTCCGCTTCAAACCGCTAAACTTTGTGCGTTTTACGGCAGACTTTTTAAAAATATCGCGAAAAACAGTTTCTGTAATTTCTTCCCAATCTTGTTTGGTCATCTGTAGCAAATCGGGGTGGGGGGTGAAAAACGGTTCGTTGTGTGGCAGGCTGAATTTATTCCACGGGCATACATCTTGACAGACATCGCAACCGAACATCCAATCGTCAAATTTGCCACGCATATCTGCCGGCAGTTCGTCTCGCAACTCAATGGTCAAATATGAAATACATCTGCTTGCATCAATGGTTTTATTATCCTTAATAGCTTCGGTAGGACAAGCAACAATACAATTGGTGCAAGAACCGCAGTGGTCTGTACGGAACGGTGCGTCAAAAGTTTCAAAATCCAAATCTGAAATGATTTCTGCTAAAAAGAAAAACGAGCCTTTGTTTTTTTGGATAATCAAACTGTGCTTACCTTCCCAGCCTATACCTGCACGGCGTGCCCAGGCGCGCTCAAGCACCGGCGCCGAATCGGTGAAAACACGTCCTTCAACAGTGGCAATTGTAGTGTTGATAAAATAAACTAATTCGCTTAATTTATCTTTGAGCACAAAATGATAATCTTTACCGTAAGCATATTTGGCTATTTTGTAAGTATTTGCAATTTGTTTTTGTTCCGGAAAATAATTGTAAGATAAAGAAATAACAGATTTGGCTCCGGGCACCAACAAACGCGGGTCCAATCGTTTGTCAAAATGATTTTCCATATACAGCATCTTACCATGATAGCCGTTTTTGAGCCAATTTTCTAAACGACCGGCTTCTTCTTCTAAAAAACCGGCTTTGGCAAAACCTATATTGTTAAAGCCTAACTCTAAAGCTTTTTTGCGTATGCTTTCTTTTTGTTGATTGCTGATTTTCAAATTAATACTTTTTTGAACCACAAAAGTCACATAAGTTCATATAAGTTTTTTTTCTTTGTGTTCTTATGTTTCTTATGTGGTTTTAATTTATTTATTTTATCTTTTGAACCACAAAAGTCACATAGGTTCATATAAGC
>JALVLX010000150.1 GCA_027032855.1 Flavobacteriales bacterium
TATGGCAAGGCACCATTAAAATTAAAGGTATCAAACATCGCCCTTATACAGAAATAAACGGAACGTTTGAACAGTCGGGTAATTATGTTGGTTTTGGTCTCAACATTTATCCTAAAAAGTTTTGGAAGTGATAAAAATTTATATAGTGTTGAAATCAAATTATGAAAATGACAAATTGAAAATCACTAATTATCAAAATTTTTATACAAATTGAACTTACGAATATTTTTTGTTATTTTGGTAATAATGTTAGTTTCATTTATTACTTAAAAAAAGGCGTGAGAAAATGAATTAAAAATTCTCACGCCTTATAATTTTTCCGGAATATTAATTTTATTTCTTAGTCAAATCGTGCAAAGCCCGTTTGATTTTTCTGGCTGTTTCAATGTCAGGTGCTAGAATATTGATTTTAGTTTGGTAAGTTTGAATTTTACCGTCTTTGTAATATTTAATCAATTTTTCCATGTGCTTGGTAGCAATTTCAACAATAATTTTTTTACCCGACACTTTCATTTTAACACTTTTCGGATTTAGATCGGAAAGGTTTACTTCGTATAACAATTCTTTACTCGAACTTTTTCCGGTAGTAAGATTTTTGTATTGCAAACTTTTATTATCATCTATAAATTCAACAGATTGTTCAAAGCTGTAATCACCGATACTGAAATTTTTTACATTATCTTGTAACATTTGATTTGCTGCATCAAAGCTTAAAGGTTTTTGTTTTTTAGGATCAAATTTGGCTTGACATTTAGCTGTCATGTCTTGTAAAACTTTTTGGGCAACAATAGATTGTTCAGGTCCGGGGGTATATACCACGATAGCGGATTTGTAGCCTTTTACTTCTCCGTTTCTACTGTATTTAATGAACTTTTGACTTGATTTTGTTTTAAGTTCAACAACAATAACCTTGCCTTTGTTTTTGGGAGCAATTTGATTCTTTTTAAGGTCAGCAAAGTTAAATTCATAAACATCGTTGTAAGATTTACTTCCTCCGTTAATATTTTGTTCAAATTTCACAACACAATCACCGGTCATGTTTTGTTCATATTCAGTTTCGTTAACTTGAACTTTTTCAATCAGTCCGTTGATGATGTCATAAGCGTTTTGCAAACCGGAGATTTTGGGTAATGCCGCTTCTAATTTTTGTTTAGCTAACGGAATAATATCCATCAGAACTTTTTGTATATCACGTGCTTCTTCTACATTTTTTGTAGCAATATTGATTCTGTCCGTATAAGGTTTTAAGACATTATTCTCAGTAACTTTGATAAGTTTTTTGTTGCGTTTAGTAGCAATTTTCAAACTGAAAGTTTCACCGCTAACATAAAAATTGATTTGTTTAGGATTGAGGTAGGCTAAATTAATTTTATAAACTATATCTTTTTCGGTTTTTCCCGAAATAACTTTTTTGTGAAAAGTAACAGAACCGGGATAGTCTGAGTTTTCTGATAATTCTTGTTCAATTTGTTTTTTGCTTAATTCAACATTGCCGATATGTTCTACCAACCAATTGAGGCGGTCACTATAACCGTTGACAGCCAACCTTTTTTCTAGAATTTTACCGGCTACCGGAATGGCTTTTTTGATGGCGTCAGCCAATGAACGACCGTTGTCAGGGTCACTCGCATAGATTATCAAATTGTAGATATAACTTTGCTTGCTGTCATTAACAGTTTTTTTGATGAGCTTCTGTTTTTTTTTGGTGCTTAAAGTAACTGTAAACACATCTCCTTTGGCTGTAGCTCGTACGGTGTTTTTGTCAATATCCGCCAAATTGAATTCGTAAAGATTGGATTTGGTATTACCTTTGGTGTCAACTTCGTCGATGTGTAAAACTACAACTCCGGGTGATTGACTTTCAATAGATTGCTGGTATTCTTTTTTACCTGATTGCACTGTGCTGATTTGATCGGTAATGTTTTGTAATACCGACTCAAAATCTTGAGCATTTGTTGCTAAAACCACGGTGAGTATAAGTAAAGAAGTAAGCAATTTTTTCATAATAATTAAGTTTTAGATTTATAATTGTTTATATAGAAATTAAGTGTGTACAAAAATAAGTTTTTTTACAAAAAAAAATATGATAAAAGTGAGAATTGTCGTGTTATTGGTGAAAATCATATAATTTATATCTAAAGCAATTTAAAATAATTGTTTATATCTTTGTGCAATGATTTAAATACATCTTTTTGTATTCAAAATTAGTGCCAAAACGAAAAATGTTGTAGAATTATGTCTCAAAAGAAAAAAGAATTTAAAAATAATATCAATATCAAGAACAAGCGCGCGCGTTTTGATTACGAAATATTGGATAAATATATTGCCGGTATTCAGTTGGTGGGTACTGAAATTAAAGCTATCAGAGAAGGCAAGGCTAGTTTGGCAGATAGTTTTTGTGAGTTTAATGACCGGGGGTGAATTATTTGTCGTCAACATGTATATCAACGAATATAGTCACGGTACACATTATAATCATCAACCAAAGCGTGAACGAAAACTATTATTGAATAAAAAAGAGCTTAAAAAACTGCGTCGCGAAGTAGAAAAAAACGGTATGACCATTGTACCTTTACGCATGTTTATTACCGAAAAAGGTTGGGCAAAATTGGAAATAGGGCTGGCACGCGGACGTAAAAAATACGATAAACGCCACTTGCTCAAAGAACGAGATATTAAACGGCAATTGGATCAGGTCAGAAAGGATTACCGTTAGTTTATTATGTTGAATGATATCATAAATTTGAAGCAGAATCAAAGGTGGTAGCGTGCCCCGATGACTGATTACTTATTTCTTCACAAACTTCAAGGTTTCAGCATGATTGTTGACAATAATCTGTACAAAATAAACACCTTTTGAAAGTTTTTTTAACTTGAAATTTTCTTGATGTTCTCCTTGCAAACGATTTTCGTTTTGAATTAATTTTTCGATTAATTGTCCTTTACCGTTCAATAGATTGATGCTTACCGTAGTTGATTTTTTCAAGAAGTATTTAAGATGAACATCATCAGAAACCGGCACCGGAAACAATTCGGCTTCTTCAATATTATCTGAATATTCCGGTGTTTTGACCAAGTCACTGTCATTGATAAGTGCTGTCCAGATGCTTAGCGAATAGTTGTCCAATCGTGTCCAAACCGGTCTGATAATACCGTTGTAGGCACTGATATTGGTATAATCTCCAAAAAACTGGGCACTATTAGGATTGAAAGGGCTATCGGATATTTTATAATTATCAAAATTGTTACCGCCGTCTCTTGAAACTGCTAAATATACGTCCGTATTGTTATCGTTATAATTACGACGGTCATAATATATGATATAAATATAACCTGTAGTAGGGTCAACACTCATCCAAGACATAAATTGGTGTTTGTTTCCCGTATCATCATTGACTTTAATTGGTGCAGACCAAGTTTGTCCACCGTCGGTAGATTTAGTTAGAAAAATGTCTGTGTTGTTAAAACCATTACGATTGTCAGACCAATTGACATAAATGGTACC
>JALVLX010000151.1 GCA_027032855.1 Flavobacteriales bacterium
AATGTCAACTACCAATTCCTAGGCGAACAAAAAGAAATGAAAAAGAATATGGCGTTTTTGTCCAAGGCATTGATGATTGCCATTTTCTTGATTTTCTTGATTTTGGTGACGCAATTTAATTCCATGAGCACGCCGTTTATCATTTTGATGACGGTTATATTGAGTATGATTGGTGTGTTCCTTGGCTTGATTACCCTCCGCACCGATTTTATCGTAGTAATGACCATGATTGGAATTATCTCGCTGGCCGGAATTGTGGTCAACAATGCCATTGTCTTACTCGACTACACGCTTTTAACCATTCAGCGTAAACGTTTAGCCGAAGGCTTGGAAGAAGACACGCCTACGCCCATGCATATCGTCCACGAAAGTATCGTTGAAGCCGGAAAAACGCGTTTGCGTCCTGTCTTACTGACAGCTATTACCACGGTATTGGGTATGGTGCCGTTGGCTATTGGTCTAAACATTGATTTTATCGGTTTATTGACCCATTTTTCTCCGGATATTTATATCGGTGGTGAGAATGTCGCCTTCTGGGGACCTTTGGCAAAAGCCGTCATCAACGGTTTGACCTTTGCCACGTTTTTAACCTTGGTCATTGTGCCGGTGATGTTTTTTATTCAATACCGGATTAAACAACGTTTCGGGTGGAAGTAGATTAGTTGTAAGTGCCTAGTGGAAAGAGCGAATGTAGGTCATTGAGTGATCCCGACGTCCGTCGGGATTGTACCGAAATGACCGGCGTTTCGGTACACTTCTCACTTTGTTCGAAGCACTCAACGACCTAGATTGTGCTATTAATGTAGGTCACTGAATGATATTATTAAACCCCGAAGGGGTGAAATGATTGTAGAAAATATGCGAAATAATTGAACATAAACCCCGAAGGGGTGACATTGTTGTTTCATTTTCAATTTGCGATTTCAGATTTGCGATTTTCAATTTTTTTAGTGCAGGGGTAGGTCACCGAGAGGTTTTTATTAAATCATTACTTTTTTGCATCGCCCAAAAAAGTAATTCCGACGTCCGTCGGAACTCAAACAGCAGATTGTTTTTTACGTCCGAAAAACTTGAAATTTACGGAAAACCTTCGTAGGGCGGTGGGGTAATAACCGCTAACTTTTGGCTTTTTTTCTTTATTGTTGCGGTAGGTCACCGGGTGATTTTGTGAGGCAATGTGTTATTTTATACCGCGTTGAAAATCAACAACTTTTACTTCATCAAATTCCGAAAATTCATAAGGTTCCCGCTTGGTAATGGCTTCGGGAATATTATCTAATAGTTGGTTAAAAGTTTCCGGGTTTAAGTATTCTATAAATGTGGCAAAATCATTTGCTTCAGGTGTTGCGGTAAAATATTTGCGATACATTTTCACAATGGATTGCAACATGGGTAAATAGGGTTGCAAGTCGGTGGTGGTGGAAGCGGCTTCGCTGTCAATCCAGGCAATCGGGACTTTGGCTATACTGTTTGGTTGTATCAATTCGGTACGCAACAACAATTCGATATCAAAAGCAAACTTTTTTTCAATCATATCCTTGGTGATTTCCGGAATAATTGCTGCTTTAAATGCTTTAAAACCACATTGTGTATCAACAATATAGTTAAGATTCGATATCAAACGTTTCCAGAGATAAATAAACAATTTTCCGCGATTGTTACGAGTGCCTTTTTTGATGACTACAGACTCGCGTTCACGTCGTGAGCCGATAGCCGCCAACTTGTTTTGATTTATAATTGGGTCAACCAACAACATGGTTTGTCCCAAATGCGTAGAAAGATCGGCATCGGTAAAAAGGACAATATGATTGTCTGCTCCGTGTCTTTGAACGGCGTCCCACATACCGTAAACCACAGAGCCTCCTTTTTGACTGTCAGCCGTTGATTTTAAACCTTTTACAACCGACAGGTTTTGCTTGATAGCATCAGCCAAATACAAAACCCGGACTTTGTCTTGCAATTGTTCGCGGTTAACAATGTCTTGGGCAATAGCACCACTGTTTTCGGGGCAACCGTCGTCAACGACCACCAATTCCCAAGTAATATTTGGTTTATCTTCAAACAAAAATTCTAACTGCTTGACTTTTTTTCGCAAAAAATCCTCACCATGCGGGTGTTCTGTTGCAGTTTTGATACGGTTATGTTCTTTATATACTGCAAAAACTACAGAAACCCGTAAAGTTTCATTGGTGTTCTTTGCCAAAATTTTCGATTTGGCAATTTTTAAGCTCAACAAAGGCAAAATCAAAGCATTGTCATTTTTTGACAGAAGCTCTTGCTCCGTTTGTTCAATCTCTTCCATAGAATAGCCGTTATTCAAAATAGATTTAACCGTTTCGGTAACTATTTCGGCATGTTTGTCGTTGGTCAGGTCTATTTCTTTAATGTTTGATTTTAATAGTTTATTGAGCATAATTTGTGTTTTTATTCATGCAGTTTTGTATATTATTTTTTACAATCTTCATCTTCAAGCTTGATAACACCGGTTAAACTCTTAACTAACGGGCTTATATTTTGATTTTCATCATTGTTTTTGGTTATGGACATTAAATAATTTTCTATCAAACGAGACAAACTAATGTTATTTTGCTTGGCAAATTGTTTCGCTTTTTCAATAACGTTTTTATTGAGTTTTAAAGTTAACTTTGCATCCATAACGATAATTTTCACGGATAAATATAATAGTTTTTTACGTATAATTTATGAATAAACATAAATTTTCTACAAAAAAACCTATCAGGTTCCGGAATTTAATTTGCTGCAAACAGGTCGCCCTTAAGGTTCAACTGAATGACAATCTACCCTGTCATTTCGATCCCGACAAAAGTCGGGAGAGAAATCTTAATTATCCATTCTCCATTTTCAATTATCAATTAATCTTAACCCGCACCCCTTTACTATGACTACTGAATTCCGGTGCATACATACATTGTAATTGTGTGATACCGTTGGAATAATTACCGGCATTATTGGCACGTAAATCGTATTCAAAGACATACACGCCTTTGGGCAGATAGTCTATAAAGAAATTGGTAGCCGTATCGCCGGTAGCTTCGTAGTAACCCAAGCCGTCTTGCCATTTATAAGTTGACAGAACATTCACCGGTTCAAAACCACCGGCACGCATATCTTTCAGATGCACAAATTCCATCGGTCTATCTACTTTTATTTCGATACGCACACGGATTAAATCGCCGGTTTTGACTTTGGTTTCCGCATCTATTTTTTCTAAAATTTCGCCTGTATCCGTAAATTTTCTGACGAATAGTTCCTTGGTAATACTCACGGGCGTTTTGGCATTGGTGATTTTATCCAGATCTTCAAAATACTGCCAATAGAGCGCACCCCACGCAATACCTTTACCTTTTTTGGTGATTGTAACCTCACCCATTTTGGGAGTGATTTCATCAGCCGTCCACGATTTTTTAAAGTAACCCGTGCCGGCTTCGGTTTTGATTTCAGGCATTTTTGCAGGGTCAATGTGCGTATTCCCTATTTT